>DASCOC010000186.1:0-6025 GCA_036011805.1 Rhodospirillales bacterium | reverse complement strand
CTACTGGTGTTACTAAAAACGATTTTGCAAAGACCAAGGGCCTAGAGATTTATCTCTAAGCCCTTGATTTATTTGGTAGGCGCTACAGGGATCGAACCTGTGACAACCTGATTAAAAGTCAGGTGCTCTACCAACTGAGCTAAGCGCCCTCAGGGTCTCCGGCATGCGTCATTGAAACCGGGGAGGAAGCGGGAACATAAGTAGCCGCAAAGGGCCGGTCAATGCCTTTTCAATTGCTTTTTTGACGGGCCCACCGCAGCTGTTTTAGAAACTCTGGTCCAGCTTCTTCTTCACCGCGCCGGAGACGAAATGGCCGACATCGCCGCCGAGCCGTCCGATCTCCTTGACGAAGCGCGACGAAATGAACTGGTGCTTGTCCGACGCCATCAGGAAGATGGTTTCGACGTTTTCGTTGAGGCGCGAATTCATTGCCGCCATCTGGAATTCGTATTCGAAGTCGGACACCGCGCGCAGGCCCCGGATGATCACCGAGGCATCGTAGGCGACGGCAAAATCGACCAGTAAATGATCAAATGACTGGACGCTGATGCGGGCGGCCTGGTCCTTGGGCAGCGCCGAAATTTCGCCCTCCATCAATGCCATCCGCTCCTCCAACGAGAACAACGGGTCTTTGCCGGCATTGGAGGCAACGCCGACAATCAGCCGGTCGACAACCGTTGCCGCCCTGGCGACGATATCCATATGGCCATTGGTGACCGGATCGAAGGTGCCGGGGTAAACGCCGGTGAGGGTTTTGCTCATTCCTGTTCTCCTTCCGCCTTATCCCCGGAGTCTTCTTCTGCCTCGGCGGGGGGCTCGGCGGCGGCCTCCCCTTCCCCGTCTTCAACCACAGAGTCTTCAACCACAGAGTCTTCACTCTCGGCGCCCCCGTTTCCATTTTCGTCGTCGACGTCGCGGAGCCGGGACACCGACACCACCTCCTCGCCCTTGGCGGTTTTGAAGATGGTGACGCCGCGGCTGGACCGGCCGACGGTGCTGACCTTGTCGATGGGGCAGCGAATGATCTGGCCGTTGTCCGACACCATGACGATCTGGTCGGAATCGATCACCGTAAACGCGGCGGTAACGTAGGTTTTTTTCTTACCGCGCGAGACATCGATGTTGGCGATGCCCTGGCCGCCGCGCCCGGCGATCCGGTATTCATAGGCCGACGAGCGCTTGCCGAAACCGTCCGCCGCGATGGTCAAGATGAATTCTTCTTCCTCGGCCATTTGCACGAACTGGTCCTCGGTCAGCTTCGCCGACAGTTCCTCATCGCGCGCCTTGTCTTCGGCACGGTCGGTATAATCGCCGCCTTTTAAGCGCCTGGACGCGTTGACGGCCTGAAGATATTCATCCCTTTCCTCGACCCCGACCTTGACATGGCGGAGCGCCGACATGGCGATGACCTTGTCGCCCTTGGCCAGTTTAATACCGCGCACCCCCTTCGAGGCGCGGCTGGTAAAGACCCGGACGTCGGTGACCGGGAAACGGATGAATTTGCCGCCCTGGGCCGATAGCAGAATATCATCGTCTTCCGTACAGGTGCGCACCCGGACCAGTTTGTCGCCATCTTTCAGTTTCATGGCGATCTTGCCGTTGGCGAAAACATTGGTGAAATCGCTCAGCCGGTTGCGCCGGACACTGCCCGACGCGGTCGAGAACATCACGAACAGGTCGCCCCAGGTGTCCTCGTCTTCAGGCAGCGGCATCATGGTGGTAATGGTTTCGCCTTCGTTCAGGGGTAGCAGGTTGATCAACGCCCTGCCCCGGGCCTGGGGCGTGCCGATCGGCAGCTTGTAGACCTTGAGCTTGTAGACGGTGCCTTCGGACGAGAAGAACAACATCGGCGTGTGGGTATTGGCCACGAACACCTGGTTGACGAAATCCTCTTCGTGGGTGCTCATCCCGGCGCGGCCCTTGCCGCCGCGGCGCTGCGCCCGATAGGTCGACAGCGGCACCCGTTTGACGTAGCCGGTGTTGGTCACCGTGACCACCATGTCTTCGCGCTGGATCAGGTCTTCGATATCGTGCTCAAACTCGCCTTCCTCGATGACGGTACGGCGCGCGTCGGCGAATTTCTCCTTCCTTTCCAGCAGCTCTTGGCGAAGCAGCGTATACAGTTTTTCCCTGGACCCCAGCAGCGAAAGGTGGCCGGTGATTTCCTTACCTAAGACCTTAAGGTCGTCGCCGATCTTGTCCCGTTCCAACCCGGTTAACCGATGCAGGCGCAATTCAAGAATGGCCTTGGCCTGCGCCTCGGAAAGTTTGTAAGCCCCTTTGACGACGCCGTGCCCGGGTTCGTCCAACAGCTTGATCATCGCCTCCACGTCGGTCGCCGGCCACGCCTTGGCCATCAGTTTTTCGCGCGCCTCGCCGGGATCCTTGGCGGCCCGGATCAAGGCGATGACGGCGTCGATGTTGGCGACGGCGACGGCCAAGCCGGCCAGCACGTGCGCCCTCTCCCGCGCCTTGCCGAGGTCATAGATGGTGCGCCGGCGGATGACCTCTTCGCGAAATTCGACAAAGGCGACGATGATCTGCTTGATATTCAACATCTGCGGCTGGCCCTTGTTGAGGGCCAGCATGTTGACGCCGAAACTGGTCTGCAGGGGGGTGAACCGGAACAACTGCGCCAACACCACCTCGGGTTCGGCGTCGCGCTTCAGCTCGACGACAACCCGCACGCCGTTGCGGTCGGATTCGTCACGCAGATCGGAAATGCCCTCGATCTTCTTGTCGCGCACGGACTCGGCCATGACCTCAACCATCCGCGCCTTGTTCACCTGATAGGGAACTTCGTGGACGATAATCGCCTGGCGGCCCTTGCGGACTTCCTCGAACGAGGTCTTGCCGCGCATGATCACCGAGCCGCGGCCATGGTGATAGGCCTGGAGAATGCCGGAGCGCCCCATAATCAGGCCGCCGGTCGGGAAATCCGGGCCCGACACGTGATTTTCGATAATCTGTTCGATGCTGATTTCAGGGTCGTCGATATAGGCGCAACAGGCGTCGATGACTTCGCCCAGATTATGAGGCGGAATGTTCGTCGCCATGCCGACGGCAATGCCGCCGGCGCCATTGACCAACAGGTTGGGGAACTCGGCCGGCAGCACGGACGGCTCGAAAACGGTTTCATCGTAGTTGGGTTGGAAATCCAC
The DNA here is from genome assembly GCA_036011805.1 of Rhodospirillales bacterium. GTDB lineage: Bacteria > Pseudomonadota > Alphaproteobacteria > Rhodospirillales > Casp-alpha2 > Casp-alpha2. Next base: position 2,864 of record DASCOC010000186.1, on the reverse strand, counting down.
CGTATCCTTGTTGATATCTTCCAACAGGGCATGGGCGCTCCGGTCCAGGCGGGCCTCGGTGTAGCGCATCGCCGCCGCCCGGTCGCCGTCCATGGAGCCGAAGTTGCCTTGGCCGTCAACCAACGGCAGCCGCAGGGAAAATGTCTGCGCCATCCGCACCATGGCGTCATAAATGGCCTGGTCGCCGTGGGGGTGGTATTTGCCCATCACGTCACCGACGATGCGCGCCGATTTACGGTACGGCTTGCCGGCTTCGTAGCCGCCTTCCTTCATCGCATAGAGGATTCGGCGGTGCACCGGCTTCAATCCATCGCGTACATCGGGAAGGGCGCGCGATACGATAACGCTCATGGCGTAATCGAGATAGGACGACTTCATTTCGTCTTCGATGGAAACCGTTAAAATGTCAGAATCAGGGGCCGCGGGAGGGGGGGAATCAGAGGGTGTCGTCAATCGGGTTATCCAGTATTTTCAAGCGCTTATGTGACCTACGCCGGGGCCGGCCCCAGGCTCGTGCCGGGACGAAGAACTCTACCATTTCTCGCACCTGCAAACAACCGAATGACCGCTTAAATTCGGGCCGGTTTTGGGCTGCCATCCGGAGCCGCCTGGGGCCACGCCGGGGCATCGGCGTCACGCCGATTGGGCATCTTCCACGGCCACCGTTCTTGCCGCCGGAAATAGGATGCTGACCGTGGTTCCCCGGCCGGGTTGGCTGTCGATGGCAAGCTCGGCGCCATGAAGATCACTTAGGGATTGTACCAGCGACAGGCCCAAGCCGGTGCCTTCATAGCTCCTGTAAAAAGCTGATTCCACCTGTCCGAAAGGCTTCAGCACTCTGGGGATTTCTTGCGGCGCGATGCCGATGCCGGTGTCGGCAACCCAGAGCCTGATGCAGCCGTCTTCGGTTACGCCGGCGCCGATGTATACTCGCCCCTCGGGCGGCGTGAATTTGACCGCATTCGACAATAAATTCAGCAAAATCTGCTTGATCCGTCTCTCGTCCGCCAACAGCGCCGGACATCCCCCATCGACTTCGATGCCCAGGAAAATGTCGGCCTTATCGGCGCGTTCCCGGATCATCCTGGTACAGGATTTGATGGCCTTATCGACATCGATGTTTTCTTCGGCGATATCCATTTCCCCGACTTCGATCTTCGACACATCCAGGATATCGCTGATGAGGTTGAGCAGATGGTTTCCCGAAGCGAAAATATCGGCGGCGTAACTCCGATACTGAGGCATATTGTCAGACCCTAGCATCTGATCTTTGATGACTTGGGAAAACCCGATCACCGAGTTTAGCGGCGTCCTCAGCTCATGGCTCATATTGGCGAGGAATTCGGACTTGGCGCGGTTGGCGAATTCGGCCGCCTCCTTGGCCCGGCGCAGGTCTTCCTCCGCCTGAAAGCGTTCGGTGATATCGACAACGGTGCGTTGCACGGCGGCCTGCCCCTTCCAGGTCACCACCCGAACCCTATTTTCCAGCCAAATTCCGGTGCCGTCCTGGCGAAGGCCTTCAAAAACGTATACGTCAGGCGCTTCTTGGCCCTCACCGCGGGCTTCAGTATAGGCCTTCATGCGGGCGCGCTCATGCGGGGCGACGTGATCAAGGGCATTTTCCAGGGCCATAACCACCTCCGGCGATGGATAGCCGAAAATCTCGGCATAGGCCTGATTGGCGAACAACGGTTTGTGATTGATGTGAATCAACACGCCCTGAACCGACCCCTCGATAAGATTGCGGAACCGTTCCTCGCTTTCCTCTAACGCCGCCTCGGCGCGTTTGCGTTCGGTAATGTCCGTCCACAGAACCACCGTGCCGCCGTCATGGGTTCCGAATTCGCGAACATGCTCCCAGCGGTCGGCAAAGTGTTGTTCATGGTCGGACGGGGTGTTGCGATGGTACTCCATCCGTTTTTTAATCCAGGCCTCGGTCTCGCCCATGGATGGGGCATACAGGCCGGCGCGCGCGAGACAACGCACGGTGTCCTCAAACGGCATTCCGGGCACCGCCAATTCCCTCATCACCGGATCAGAGTCCCGGTACCGGGTGTTGCAAAGAACCAGCCGGTCTTCGGAATCGAACAGCGCAAACCCGGCGGAAATGCTCTCGATGGCGTCGGCCAAGTTGGCTTCGGCCTTGGCCGCCTGCGCCGTCGCCTCGACCTCGGCCGTCAGATCGGCGCCGGTTCCCTGATATCCCTTGAAAGTCCGCTTGGCGTCGAACACCGGCCTGCCGCTGATGCGGACGTGGCGTCGGCGGCCGGTTTCGTCGGTGAGGGAGTATTTGAAATCCCGAAATGGTAGTTGGGCGTCGAGATCCCGCAAATGATTTTGCCAAACCGAATCGTTAGCGGCGGTGCCGATGTATTCGGTGCGGGTTTTGCCCAGGATCGTTTCCGGGGCAAACGGAAAGAGTTCAAAAAAACGGGCGGACAGGTAGGTAAACCGTAGTTCCGTATCCATTTCCCAGACCCAGTCGCCGACGAAATCGGCGACATCGCGGAAACGTCCGCCTTCTTTAAGCGCCCGTCCATGGTCCCGGATCCGTCGGAGCGAAAGGACAATCAGCGCCAGGGCAATGCCCATGAGCACGCCAACGCCAAGGATCGGCATGGCAGACGCCGTATTTCCGGCAACGACGGTTTCGGCGGCCGTTACCGCCCTAGGAAATACCGCCAAAAAAAAACCCGCCAAAACAACGGGTGCCCTAGCGGACATTGGGAAATTCCATTTTTTTTACAATTTTTGTAGAAACGCCAAACGCTAACACGAATAAAACCACCCCCCGGAATGAATATATCTTTTCCAGTATCCTAGAAACGTCAAAGGAAACACGAGAAAATCCGCCCCCCGGAAAT
>DASCOC010000185.1:0-1548 GCA_036011805.1 Rhodospirillales bacterium | reverse complement strand
CCCTATTAACAGACCGCCATGACGTTGTGGCGGTAATCTGCGCCGGTAGTCCAGGGCGCCGAGCTTGGCGGCATCTAATTCCCCGCTTTCGGCTTGAGCTTTGACGTCCCGGGTAAAATGCCGAACCCAATGCGGAATGGTCTGGTGGAACATGTAAGAGACATAGGTCTCCTCCAATTCTTCCTCCTCAGGCTCCTGGCAGAACCAGCGGCGATATGCCAAGCGAAAGAAATCGTATTCAGAAATTCCCAAGGCCTCAGCGGCATCAACGACGTCGGCTAGATCGGATGATTCCGAAGCGAATTTAAATTTCATGACATCGCCTTTGTTTTATTGGACGCACTCCCTTTCTTTGACTTTAATGATAATCCCGTTTCGGTCCGAATTAGAGTCTAAACTTCAATCAGTGTGAAACCGAAAAAATTGAAGGGTAGGCTGTCGGCCATCAGGGCTTCGGTTCGGGTTCGCCTGGTAGAGTGATCGGCGATCGCCTCTCGAATAAATTGGTCGATCGCCAAGCCGGGGGACAAACGGTCACGAACATGGGCCTGGATGTCCTCCTGATTGAGTGACGGCCACTTACGGCCCGTCGCCCCCACTTCGGCCAAGGCGATGGGCGCGGCGTTATGAACCAGGGATCCGCGACTGGAGCAATAAACATAGACAGAGGAAAGCGCCCGGCCCATTTCCAATTGCACTTCGATGCCGTCCAGCCGGCCGAAATGATAGTTGCCCGTGGCCACCTCGGTCTCATGCATGTGCGTTTCCTGGGCCGGCGTCAGCCAGTTCACGAAAAGAGTGACCGTGGTTCCCGGCGATGGAAAAAGCGTTGCCGGAATCGACCCATAGGACGACACATGCGGCGAATAAACGATATCAAAATCACTTAACCGGGCCCGGATGACCGGAATTGCCCCCCAACCTGAGCCGGGGAATTTCCGCAAAAGTTGTTCCGGCGACTGGTTGGAGCCGACAGCCAATACCGCCCGGCATCCTTCAACATCTGGTGCCGGCGCGCATGGGGCCAGTTCCTGATGGGATCCTTCGGCGACAACGTATGAACGTGCCGGAATATTGTAGGGATAGGCTTTGGCGCGGCGGAGGGAATCTGGGGACATTTAAGTCTTATTCATCAGCCTTGATGTATTCGGTGATATCGATATCGTCGATTTGTTCGGGTTTTAGGAATTTTTCGGCATATTCCTTGTATATACCCGAGGTTAGAAACAGTTCGAAAAGGCCCGCATCAATATGGGCATCCTTCTTCATGAAGGACATGATCTTTACGCTGTCGCTTAATTTTTTCGGTAACTTGTAGGGACGGTCAGCGGCGGTGAGGGCTTCGAATATATCGGCGATGGCCATGATTCGGGCTGCCACCGACATGTCGCTATCATTCAGTTTCTTCGGATATCCGGTTCCATCCATCTTTTCATGGTGGCCGCCGGCCATTTCGGGAACCCGCTTTAGGTGTTCCGGAAAAGGAAGCGTTTCCAACATAATAATCGTCTGAACGATGTGATCATTAATTTTGTACCGTTCCTCTGC
>DASCOC010000184.1:0-36923 GCA_036011805.1 Rhodospirillales bacterium | reverse complement strand
GCCTTTCCGGCGCTCGGTTATCGTCTCGAATACAATGGCCGTTCCGTCGTCATTTCTGGCGATACCCGCTACAGCCGCAACACCATTAAATACGCCAAGGGTGCCGATCTGCTGATCCACGAGGTCCACGCCGGACTTGACGAGAAAATCGTTGATGGGGCGCTCACTAACGGGAATGGCCGTCCGCAGGCAGGCTCACATCACACCGGCCCGAAAGCCGCCGGTACCATCTTTACCCGCGCGGCGCCCAAAATGGCGCTTTATACCCACATCGTCTGGGGCCGAAAGTCGGAACAGGAATTGATCGCGCTGACCCGCGAAACCTATGCGGGGCCGTTGACGGTGGGCAAGGAGATGATGCAGGTGCGGGTTGCCGACACGGTGGAGATTGTCGGGTCAAACAGCACCGGCCAGCGCAGGACCGGCACCAATCCATAGGACAAAGCAGAACGTGGACAACAACAATGTTAGGCGGCGCATTCTACAATCCAAAAAATAGGAATACCCGTTGAGTCAATAATATCCACAAGTGTACCGGGTTAGGTAGGGGGTAAAATTTTTTGAAATGGCCATTAAACCCGGTTTTATCGGCCGGGAGAGAATGGCTGGTATGCAAAAATTTCAATGGAAATGGCATTGCCAGTTGACATTGGTCAAGGCATGGGCGGTGAGAAAATGCTGCACTGCAACATGCCATGAATTTATCTGTTTGGCATGTCAAATCCACCGACTGCAGACGCATGATCAACCTTAGTGCAAGGAGTTCACTATGGAAACTTTTGGAACATTACTCGTAATCATCAACCTTGCCGCAATCATTCCTTTTCTCTTTATCTTTGCAGTGCTGGTTCTCACCTTCGTCATTATGGTCGCCACTGCGGTCTTGGACCGGGCGCCCAGAAAGGCTCCTTACTTATATAAACGGGATTACTTGGGTGCCAGTGGCGTCTAAAAGTCCGCTTTTAGTCATAAGCGGTGATTAGCGTTTCGCGACGATCTCATCTTCATCGAATGCGGCAAAGTTTTGACGGGGTCATCGGCCCGGAGAATTGGCTGGGGCGGGAGGATTCGAACCTCCGGATGCCGGCATCAAAAGCCGGTGCCTTAGACCACTTGGCTACGCCCCATGGGATGGCTTGAATCGCCGCAACATAAGCGCAATCGGCCCGGGCCGCAAGCCGAAGAAAGGGGGCAGGATTACTCCGCCAGTGTCTTGGCGTTGGCAAGCAGCGGCGTCGCCCGCACCCACCATTCGGGATGTTGCTGGCTCAGTTCCGCCGCCGCCCGCGCCGCCCCACCGGCTTCGCCATAGAGCCCGAAACAGGTGGCGCCGCTGCCCGACATGCGGGCCAATAAAACCTGCTCGGAACGCTCAAGCGATTGCAGCACGTCGCCGATCACCGGTTGCAATCCGATCGCGGCGTCACCGAGGTCGTTGTCGCGGGTGCTTAAGGTTTCCGCCAACACCTTTGCGGTGGCCGGCGACTCCTCAAAACGGCCGGTTCCCGAACCCTGTCCCATATTGATCTCCTGGCGCGCCTTGAAGACGGCCGGTGTCGATACCGCGACGCCGGGGTTGATCAACACCAGCCACGCCGCCGGCAGCATTGGCGCCCGGGCGACCTTTTCCCCGATGCCGCCGACATAGGCGGCTTGGCCGAACAGGCAGACCGGCACATCGGCGCCGAGGCTGAGGCCGATATCGTTAAGGTCGATGGCGGCGCCGTCCAAATTCCATAGTTGCACCAGGCCGCCAAGCACGGCGGCGGCGTCGGCTGATCCGCCACCGATACCGGCGGCGACGGGAAGATTCTTTTCAAGCTGGATGGCGCAGCCGGCGTCAATGCCCAAAGCCCGGCGCAAGCGATCGGCGGCCTTGATGACAAGGTTGTCTTCACCGGCGCCGAGGCCGTTAGCAAAAGGCCCATTTACGGTGAGACTTAAATCCGGGGCCGGAGTCAAGGTCAGGGTGTCATGGATACCGGCGAAGGCGACCAGGGAATCAAGGGTATGATAGCCGTCATCCCTGAGGCCGGTGACATGGAGATAGAGGTTGATCTTGGCCGCCGCCGGCACCCTTAAAGCGACCGGTTCAGCCGTCATCGCCTGGTTTTTTTGCGGTTTCGTTGTCGTCGCCAAGGCCGATTTTAAGTTTCCGGTTGATTACGGAGATGAGATCCTTTTCCGGGTTCAGCGTCAGCGACCGGTTCCACTGGAACGCCGCTTCGCGCTTGCGCCCGACCCGCCAATAGGCATCGCCCAAGTGGTCGTTGATGATCGGGTCTTCGGGTCTGAGTTCGACGGCGCGTTCAAGCTCGCGCGCCGCATCGTCGTACCGGCCGAGCCGGTAATGGACCCAGCCCAGGCTGTCGACGATATAGCCGTCGTTGGGCCGCAATTCGGCGGCTTTGGCGATCATGCCCTGGGCGCGTTCCAGATAGAGTCCCTTGTCGATCCATGAATAGCCCAGGTAGTTGAGCACGTAGGGCTGTTCGGGTTTGAACTTAAGCGCGCTGAGGAAATCGGCCTCGGCCCGGGGCCATTGTTTCGAGCGCTCAAACGCGATGCCGCGTGCGTAGAACAGGGTCCAATGCCGGGGTTCCGGGTTCTTGATGCGGGCGAGAGCCTTATCGTAGGCCTTGGCGGCTTCTTCAAACCGCTCATGCCCACGCAGGATATCGCCCAGGCTGATCAACGGGGCGGGGTCGGTTTTTCGGTCGCCGGCCATCCGGTTGAGATGCGTTACGGCGTCCTCGGTACGTTCCAGCCGGTTGAGGACGGACGCAACCCTGAGCCGCGCCGGCCACGAAAACGACGATTTCCGTTCGATGGACGAATAGATGCTGAGGGCGGGCTCTAGCCGGTTGGCGTTTTCCATGGTGTCGCCCAACAGGATTTGCATGGCGGGAAAGTGCGGCTTGAGATAAAGCGCCAGCCTGCCAAGAACCATGGCTGTTTCCTGCAAATTTCGCTGTCTGAGCGAACCGGCGATTCCGAACAGGACTTCGGCGGCGCCGTCACGGACCGAATAGGTCTTCAAACTTCCCCGCTTACCGGATTTCAGGCGTTTTAACGCCTCGTCCAGGAATTGCGATCCCGGCCGCGCCTTAAGATACCCGTCATAGAGCGCCTGCGCCTTTTCCGGCCTGCCGGTGCGTTCGTAAAGCGCGCCCAGAAGCTGGACCACCCGGAGCGAACGGTTATCCGGGTTGTCATTGACGGACAGATAAAGTTTTTCGGCCTCGGCGTTCCGCCCCAGCAATTCGTTCATCAGGGCGGCATGAAGGGCGTGCAGGACTTGGGTGGCTTTATCCTTGTTTTTTTCCTTGTTTTCCGGCTTTTTGTCATCGGTGGTTTTTGGGGCGGTGGTCGCCAGCAGCTTCAGGGCTTGACGGTTTTTCTTCATCCCGATCAGGCTCCAGGCCCGCAGCACCGGCGATACGAAACCGCTCAGGCCATCGGCGGGCATCCCCTTGAGCCGCGCCTCGGCTGCGGCGAAGTGACCTTTATTGATGTCGACCAAGGCCAGGGTTAAATCCGCGACCGGCGCCTTGGCCTTGGCTTCGATGAGCCGCCGGGCAAGGATGGCGGCCTCATTGATCCGACCTTCGGCGGCCATCAGGATAAAGGTCCGGCGTAACAGGTTCGGCACATCGGGCGATTGTTTCAATGCGGCGCCGAGAAAATCCGCCGCCGCCGACAGGTCGCGCCGCGCCTGCGCATGCCGCCCGGCCAGGTAATTGCCGGACAGCGACTTACCCGGTTTGATGTAGTGGTTATCGGCCAGCACCGGCGCCGGGGCGATGGCGGCGACGCCGAAGACCAGACTTGCTAAAACTCCGAGAATTAAATTTCGAATGTTCAATATCGCTTTCATGGCTGACATTTTAACCGACGTTGCCATCTAAGTCACAACTACATATTAGGATAATTTGGCCCGCCGCCGCCCTCGGGCACCACCCAATTGATGTTCTGGGTCGCGTCCTTGATATCGCAGGTTTTGCAATGGACGCAGTTTTGGGCGTTGATTTGCAAACGCGGCGCCCCATCGTCCCCCCCACTACCGGCGTCTTCGTCAATAAATTCATAAACGCCGGCGGGGCAGAACCGCGCCTCGGGGCCATCATAAAGCGCCAGATTAACGTCTACCGGGACGTCCGGATTCTTGAGGGTTAAATGGCAGGGCTGATCCTCGGCGTGGTTGGTGTTGGAAACGAACACCGATGACAATTTATCGAAGGTAATTTCACCGTCCGGCTTCGCATAATCGATGGGCTGGTGATCGGCGGCCTTTTGCAACGCCTCATGGTCGGGGTGATGGCCGAAGGTCCAGGGAACCAGGAAGCCCAGGCCCAAGGAGTTGAGCCACATATCAAGACCGGCATAGAAGGTCCCCAAGGCGATGCCGAATTTTGACAGCGCCGGGCGGACGTTGCGGGCCCGGTAGAGTTCCTTGTACACCCAGGACGCCTTGAAGGTATCCGGGTAGGCGGAAAGCTCGTCGCTACCCTCCGATCCGTCCTTGATCGCCTGGAACGCGGCCTCGGCTGCCAACATGCCCGTCTTCATGGCATTGTGGGTGCCTTTGATCCGGGGCACGTTGACGAACCCGGCTGAACACCCGATCAGGGCACCGCCCGGAAACACCAGTTTCGGGATCGCCTGCAGGCCGCCTTCGTTGATGGTGCGTGCCCCGTAGGCAACCCGGCGGCCGCCTTCCAACATCGGCCGGATGGCGGGATGGGTCTTGAACCGCTGCATTTCATCGAACGGCGACAGGTAAGGATTCTTATAATCAAGCGCGACGATAAAACCGATGGCGACCTGATTGTTTTCCTGGTGATAGATGAAGCCGCCGCCGACGGTATCGGTCAACGGCCAGCCCTGGGTGTGGATGACGGTGCCGGGGCGATGCTTTTCCGGATCGATGTCCCACAGTTCCTTGATGCCGATGCCGTAGGTTTGCGGCTCTACACCGTCGTTCAAACCATATCGCGCCATGATCTCCTTACTCAACGATCCGCGCACGCCTTCGGCGAAGAAGGTGTATTTGGCGTGCAGTTCGACGCCGGGCTGATGATTGGGGCCGGGGACGCCGTCGGCGCCGATCCCCATGTCGCCGGTGGCGATGCCCATAACCGCGTCTTCTTTGTCATAGAGAACTTCGGCGGCGGCGAATCCGGGAAAAATTTCCACACCCATTTGTTCAGCCTGGTCCCCCAGCCAGCGGGTGAGGTTGCCCAAGCTCAGCGTGTAACAGCCCTTGTTGCCCATCATCGGCGGCATCAGAAAGTGCGGCATCGATCTCTTCCCGGTTTGGCTCAGGACCCAATGGTGGTTTTCGGTGACAGGCGTCGATAAAGGCGCCTCCCGGTCCTTCCAATCGGGGAATAGCTCATTCAAGGCAATGGGGTCTATGACCGCACCGGACAGGATATGGGCGCCGATTTCTGATCCCTTTTCAACGACACAGACGGTGATGTCGTGATCAAATTCGGCGGCCAATTGTTTCAACCTGATGGCGGCGCTGAGGCCCGCCGGGCCGGCGCCGACGATGACCACGTCGAAGTCCATGGAATCCCGTTCCTCGGCCGGTTGGGGCTGGACTTCCGTCTCGGGGTCCAAGGTCTCGGTATCAGGGGTCATTGGTTTCCTCGCATTGGCCGGTCACCTGCCCTTCTTAGCACATTGGGTTTCGGTTTGGGATGTTCCGGTTATTTGAGCCGTGTTATGGTCGGTCATGGCTCCGATCATTTCCATGACCACCCAAGAATTGCTGCGCTGGTACGTCGATGCCGGTGTCGATGAAACCATTGCCACGGAGCCGGTAAACCGGTTCGAATCTTCTCGACCCGCGCCCAAACCGGAACCGGAACATAAGGGCTTGGCCGAGGCGCCGCCCCCGCCGTCACCATCCATTTCACCCTCCCCTGCACCCGCCACCGTCTCCGATAACGGCAATGAAGCCGTTACCGCCGCCGTTCATCTGGCCCAGGCCGCGGAAACGGTCGACGACCTTCGCCAGGCATTGGAAGGCTTCGATGGCTGCGTGCTGAAGAAAACCGCCACCAATTTGGTCTTTACCGACGGCAACCCGGAGGCCCGGATTCTTTTCATTGGCGAGGGTCCGGGAGCCGAAGAAGACCGCCGGGGGCTTCCCTTCGTCGGCCTCAGTGGCAAGCTTTTGGACAAAATGATGGCGTCCATCGGGTTGGACCGGACCCAGGCCCTGATTTCCAACACCGTGTTCTGGCGGCCGCCCGGGAATCGCACGCCGACGGCGCATGAAATCGCGGTATGCATGCCCTTCGTGGAACGCCTGATCGAACTGGTGGACCCCAAAATTCTCGTCGCCCTTGGCGGCCCGGCGGCGAAATCGCTGTTGGTCCAGACCGCCGGCGTCGGCAAACTCAGGGGAAAATGGTTCCCATATTCGACGCCCGGCCTGGCCCGGCCGATTGAGGCGACGGCGCTTTACCATCCGGCCTACCTGCTGCGCTCACCGGGGCAGAAACGGGCGACCTGGTCCGATTGGCTGGGCATCAAGCACAAGCTGCAAGAAGATTGAGCGCCAACTTCAAGGGGTCTGAAACCCCGGATTCCTGAATGTCCCCATTTTGTCCACAAAATATTTATAAATTTCCGTTAGTTAGCGGGTTGAATGCGGATTCGGGATGATTTATACAGGATGCAGCTTTGAGGGGGCTGGAGTTCTCATATATCGATATGAATAAGGCTTTGTCTTTATTGATGCCGCCCTTAGCGGTGGTGGTTCTGGGATTCGGTTTAGTTTCCGGGTTTCCCGTTCGTGCTGCCGATAATCAAATCCCGACCAATACCGCGCTTTTTGGCAGCGCCGGTTTTGCCGCCACCATCACCGAAGACGCCGAGTTGTCGTTTCCTGAAATCCTCGGTCACCAAGATGTCGATCGTTATCGTCAAATTTTTGATATTCAGGAAGACGGTGACTGGAAACAAGCCGACCGTTTGATCAAAAAACTTCAGGACCGGGTGCTAATGGGCCACGTGATGGCCCAACGCTACCTGCATCCGACCAAATACCGGTCCAAGTACAAGGAATTGAAGGCCTGGATGGCGGAATATGCCGACCATCCCGATGCGCCGCGCCTCTACAAATTGGCGCGTCATCGCCAGCCCAAGAATTGGCGCGCCCCGAAGCCGCCGGTGCGGGTTCCGGCCCCAGCGGTCGGCGACACCGAAAACCGAATTCAGGTGCCGGGGAAGAAGCGCAATCGAGCCCAGCGCCGCCGGGTCCGCGACCTTAAGCGAATCATCCGAAGCCGGCTGCGGCGCGGCTTTACCCTGGCGGTCAAGAAGCTGATAAACACCAAAGAGCTCAAGCGGCTGTTTTCCACCGCCGAGTACGACCAAGCCAAGGCGCGGCTGGGCCAGGGGTATTTCCTGGCCGGGCGCGACGGCTGGGCCTTGATGTGGGCCGGTCAAGCGGCGGCCCGGTCAGGCCTTGTCCTGCCGGAAGCCCATTGGACGGCGGGCCTGGCGGCTTGGCGGCTGAAGAAATTTGAGACCGCCGCCGGCCATTTCGCGGCGATCGCCGGCAACGGCAAGGCATCTTCGTGGCTGGTGTCGGCGGGCGCTTTTTGGGCGGCGCGTTCCTATCTGGTCAGCCGCCAACCGGAAAAGGTCAATCCGTTCCTCAAAGCCGCCGCCGGACACCCGCGCACCTTCTATGGGCTGTTGGCGACGCGGATGCTGGGCCGGGACATGAGTTTCCGCTGGGCGGTGCCGCCGCTGGCGGAAGGCACGATCAATGACCTTTCGGCGAAACCGAGGGGCCGGCGGGCTATGGCGTTGTTGCAGGTCGGTGAAAACCGCCGTGCCGAACGCGAACTCAGAAAACTCAGCGGTTTTGCCGATACCCAGATGACCAAGGGAATCCTGGCGTTGGCCAGCCGTGGCAACATGCCGTCCCTGGCGGTGCGTCTGGATAACCGGCTTTTTCCCAACGGCGGCGGTTATGACGGCGCCGCTTACCCGCTTCCGGCCTGGTTGCCCAACGGCGGCTTTAAGATCGACCGGGCGCTGATTTATGCCGTGGTCCGCCAGGAATCGCGGTTCAATCCCAAAGCCAAAAGCTGGGCCGGCGCCCGCGGCCTGATGCAGTTGATGCCCCGGACCGCCAGCTTCGTCGCCCGTGACCGCCGTTTTCACCGTCACGGCAACAAGCGCCGCACCCTGTTCAAGCCCGAAGTCAATCTGGCGTTGGGTCAGAAATATATCGAAATCCTGTTGGCCGATAAAAAGATCAATGGCGATCTGTTCCTGATGGCGGCGGCCTGGAACGGCGGCCCGGGCAACCTCAATAAATGGCGCCGCAAGACAGAATACATGAACGACCCGCTGTTTTTCATCGAAAGCATTCCGTCGCGCGAAACCCGCATCTTCATTGAAAAGGTGCTGAGCAACCTTTGGGCCTATCGCAATCGCCTCGGCCAACCGACGCCGTCCCTGGACACCATTGCCGCCGGCCGGTGGCCGGTGTATACCGCCTTAGGTCAGGAACCTTCGGAGATGGCGGAACGCTATGGGGCACGCAACTAAAGACACCTTTGTCGCCGTTAATATCGCGGTATTGACGGTTTCCGATTCACGCTCCCTTGAGGACGACCGCTCCGGCGATACCCTGGTCGGCCGCCTTGAAGGCGCCGGGCACATGCTTGGCGCGCGGACCATCGTCAAGGACGACACCGCGTTGATCGCGGAACAGTTCAGGCAATGGGCAAATGACCCCGACATCGACATCATCATCGCCACCGGCGGCACCGGATTGACCGGCCGTGACGTGACCCCGGAGGCCTTGGCCGAAGTCGTTGAAAAGGATATCCCCGGCTTCGGTGAACTGTTCCGCATGCTCAGTTACGAGAAGATCAAAACCTCGACCATTCAATCCAGGGCTTGTGCCGGGGTCTTGAACGGCACCTATATTTTCTGCCTGCCCGGGTCGCCGGGCGCGTGCAAGGACGCTTGGGACGATATCCTGGTGCATCAGCTCGATATCCGTTTTAAGCCCTGCAATTTCGTCGAGATGATTCCCCGCTTAAAGGAAAAATAAGTCGTCTAGGACTTTTTTTGCCGCAAATTCGTCGTCGCAAATGAGTCCATTTGCTCGGGATTTGCTTTAGGCATTTTTCTTCCACCGCCGATAGGCCTCGGCATCGTCGATATCGTCGAGGGTTTCCAGCAACGTATGGGTTTGGCCGTCTTTGAGGTTGGCGATGGTGTCGGCCAGCGCGTGCCCGGTCGACCAGCGCACGCCTTCGAAGATATCGGTGAAGGCCGGCCGGCGCTTCAAGCCGACCAGCCAATACCCGCCGTCCCGGGCCGGGCCGAAGACGGCATCATGGCGGCCGAGCGCCTTGAAGGCGCTTTCGATGTGGCCGGGCCGAATGGCGGGAATGTCGGTGCCGATGATGACAACCGGCCCCGGCGTCAGGCTTTCGGTGACGCCGGCCATACGGTGGCCGAGATCGCCGTGGCCTTGGGTAATCAGCCCGAAGGTTTGGGGCCACTGTCGGCGCTGGAAGATGGTTTTGTCCGGCGTCACCGCCAGCCAGCACCGCCAGCGCCGGTCACTGGCCAGGGGGCGGACGACGTCGGTAAGGGTATTTCGGGCGAAGGCCCAGGCGCCGACCGGGCCGATATCGGCGGCCAGGCGGGTCTTGACCGTCCCGATGCGTGGGGCACGAACGAAAACAACCAGGTGACGGTCTAAGCTCATTCGTAAAGCCCGGCGATCAGGCGCGGCGGGAAGCCGCATAAATACAGCCCCAGGCAGAGAAGATTGCGGGCCGGGCGCAGCAGGTAGCCGCCCTGCCGGTAGCGTTCGGCGGAGGTTACGGCGGCGGCGGCGAGGGGGCGAAGCCTTTTGCCGCCGATCCGCCGGGCCATTTCCACATCCTCCATCAGCGCCAAGGGGGCGAAGCCGCCCAGGATGTCATAAAACTCGCGGCTGATTAACAATCCCTGGTCACCGTAGGGCAGGGAAAGAATTTTGCATCGCCAATGAACCATGGCCTCAATCCGGCGCGCCGCCCGGCCGCTGTCGTTGAGGGCAAAACGGAAATAACCGGCGCGGAAACGGTTGCCGGTATCGGCCATGAAATTCTGGACGATGTGGCCCCAGCCCGGTTGCGGGCGGGTGTCGGCGTGCAGAAACAAAAGCCAATCCCCGACCGAGACGGCGGCGCCGGCGGAAAGTTGCGGGCCGCGGCCGCCGGGAACGGCAATAAAAGCGGCGCCGGCCCTGGCGGTGATGGTCGGCGTGTCATCGCTGCTACCGCCGTCAGCGACGATGATCTCAGAGGATAATTTGGCCTGGGCGACGGCGCTCAGTGTCGCCTCCAATTCATTCCCGGCGTTCAGGGTCGGAATAACGATGCTGAGCAAGGCGCTGGATACTCCTGGTCGTTCAGTCAATGCCTGAATATACCACACCCCGTAGAGGCTGACCCTCCTGCAAAATCGCCGGCCGATGCATTATCGGCGGAACCTACCATCCGACGTGGCCGGCTATCGCCGCCACGCGCGTTAAAGTGTCGGGCCGGATCAGGTGTGGGAAAACGGGGGTGGGTGTTGGTGACGGCGGCACGATTGAAACACCGCACCGGGGGGTGATTGTCGCCTAATGGATCGAGGGTTGGCTTTGTTCCGCCACTTCGCCCGTATCCTTGCTGTCTTCGGCGTTACGTTTCAAGTAGGCCTTCAAGGTAAGGTCGCTTTCAATCACATGTTTGGTTAGCCATTCCTGCAAAAACTTACCGATTTCAACGGCGATATCGGTGACATTGTCTTCGTTTGCCTTCAACGCCTTCAGCTTCAACTCATTAAATGTTTCGATCAGGGCCTGATGTTCTTTTTTATGCTCCGTTAAGAACGGAAACTTGGACTCTTTTTGCAGCTCCTCTTCGCGTTCGAAGTGCACTTGTGTGTATTCCGTAAAAGAGGTCAGAACGGGGATCATTTGTTCGGGTTTGATAAAAGTGATGATGCCGGCGTTGAATTCGTTGATCAGACTTATCAATTGCCGGTGATCTTCGTCGATTTCGCCTTTATCGATAACGAATTGATCTCGCCAAATAACTTTTTTGATGTCTTTTGCCGCCGCCAATCTTTTTCGGGCGTTTCTGGTGATCCGTTCGCGTTCTTTCTCTTCTTTTTGCTGGGTTTTTTTAATGGAGATGCCGGCGACGATAACACCGAAGGAGACAACGGCAAAAACTACCAGAAAAATATAATCTTCCATTGTGTCCGTATCCTTTGACGCCGAAAAGCTATCGTCAAAACGTTTATTAAAAAATCACCCTAAACCCAACAATCGTCGAACGGGCAATTCCTATTGTATTTAGCCGGGCCTTTGTCTGGAGTCAATTTTCAACCTACATCGAGCCTAAATTTTTTTGCTCGGAGGGAGGGGACGCAGATTTTATCCACAAAGTTATCCTCAATCATTAATATGTTCTTGAAATGTTCCTACATTTTAGTATAAAGAACCATGGATGAAATCCAGTCCTCAATGCCGGTAAAGGGCCGCGGCGCGGTGTCTAATACCACCGGCCGGTTCGAGGCCCATGATCGCGAAGCCGCCGATGACGGTTGGGATTTGGATGACACCGACGTCGCTCCGCTGCGCACCCAAGTGACCATGGAAACGCCGCGCACCATCATTGCCAGGAACACGTCTCCGGACATTCCGTTTGATCGCTCCATCAATCCCTATAAAGGTTGCGAACACGGCTGTGTTTATTGTTTCGCGCGTCCCACGCATGCCTATATGGGGTTGTCGCCGGGGCTGGATTTCGAAAGCCGCCTGTTCGCCAAGCCGAATGCGCCGGAATTGCTGGAACGGGAACTCTCCAATCCCTCCTATACACCCCGGACAATGCATCTCGGTTCCAATACCGACCCCTATCAGCCGATCGAAAAAAAGCACCGCATCACCCGCGGTATCCTCGAAGTGCTGTCGGCTTTCAATCATCCGGTTTCCATCACCACCAAATCATCCCTGGTTTGCCGCGACATTGATTTGCTCGCCCCGATGGCGGCCAAGGGCCTGGTCAACGTCGCCATTTCGGTGACCAGCCTGGACAACAAACTGGCCCGTGCCCTGGAACCGCGCGCACCGACGCCGCAAAAACGCCTGGATGCCATGGCGGCGTTGTCGGTGGCCGGCATTCCGGTGGCGGTGATGGCGGCGCCGATGATCCTGGTGCTCAACGACGCCGAATTGGAAGCCATCTTGGAAGGCGCCGCCGAACATGGGGCGCTTGCCGCCGGCTATATTCTGTTGCGCCTGCCGCTGGAAATTAAGGACCTATTCGCCGAATGGCTGGACGCGCATGCACCGGACATGGCCGCCCACGTATTGAGCCAGGTCAGTGAAACGCGTTCCGGCGCGATGTATGTATCCGATTTTCATACCCGCATGACCGGCAGCGGACAAAGGGCGGCGCTGTTGGCCGACCGGTTTGCCCTGGCCTGCAAGCGCTTAAGGCTAAATCAGGCGCGCGGCGACGGCTATCAGATGGATGCCTCGCAGTTCCGGCCACCGGCAAATCTCCTGCATCCGAAGCGCGGCGATCAATTGAATTTGTTGTAGTAGCAAATCCCGAGCAAATGGACTCATTTGCGACGACGAATTTGCGGTTATAAAAAAGAGAAAACCCCGCCAAAGCGGGGTCCGAACATTTCCTCCGGGCAAAATCGACCTTACCCCAATTTTTTTTATTATCTGTTTTAGTCTATTTGTCCCAGATCCTGCCTACACAGCCTTTAGGCGCCGGCACCGTCTTCTTCAAGACGCGCGTCGGGCCGTTTCCATTTATGTTCGTCGCCGCATGAGGAACAGCGGATCAGTCTTTCGCCGATTTTGATGTTCTCAAATGTAGGCCAGTCAAACGTCATTCCCGTATAAACGGGCTCTCCCGTTTCCGGGCAGTCAATCATTACTCGTGCCATATTTCCCTCTTTTTCCCATCTGGGGACACCTCACCCCGCGACAATATATCACATTGGAATACGTTTTCCCTAATCCGCGATTAATCCCGTTTTCAAACAAGGTCTTGTCAGGAGTTCCGGAAAAAACATCCACATGGTATTTTGGTTTTCAGCAGATGATTCGCCCCAACACCCTATGCGGGACGCAAAAAATGCCGGATTTCAGCTATGAGGACGCCGCCTTGGCTTCTGGCCACGGCCTGATTTGCGGTGTTGACGAGGCCGGGCGCGGCCCGTGGGCAGGGCCGGTGGTCGCCGCCGCCGTGATCCTGGACCGTGCAGTCCTGACGCCTGGCCTGAAGGATGGTCTGGATGATTCAAAAAAACTCAACCCGGCCCGTCGCCGCGCATTGTTTGATGAATTGCAGGGCGTTGCCGTGATCGGCGTCGGCATCGCCGATGTCGGCGAAATCGATGATCTCAACATCCTTGCGGCGACGATGCTGGCGATGCGGCGCGCCGTCGAGGGCTTGGGGGTGGGACCGGATTTGGCGTTGATCGACGGCAACCGCGCGCCAAAACTGGAAAGCCCGGTGCAATGCGTGGTCAAGGGCGACGGCAAAAGTTTGTCGATCGCCGCCGCCTCCATCGTCGCCAAGGTGACCCGCGACAGGATCATGGCGGATTTGGCCGACACCTTCCCCGGCTATGGCTGGGAACGCAACGCCGGCTATGGCACCAAAGAACACCAGGGCGCCCTGGCAAGGCTCGGCGTGACGCCCGAACACCGAACAAGCTATGCCCCGATTCGAAAGATTCTCGGCCTTTAAAGGAGGCTAAATATAGTAGTGCGACCGATCGCGACTCCTATATATAGAGTCGGCGAGTCCCCCTAAGTCATTGAATCCATTTAATTGTTGACGCGGAGTCCCGGCTTGCCCATTGTCGCCGGTATGGGCAGGGATACAAAAGTCGAAGATAAAAAATCCAGCGCCGGTAACGAAGCCAAAGACAAGGAAGGGCAAATTCTCCAGGGAGAATGCCTCGAGGTCATGGCGTCGCTGCCCGCCGCTTCGGTGGATATGGTGTTCGCCGACCCGCCCTATAATCTGCAA
Source organism: Rhodospirillales bacterium (assembly GCA_036011805.1). Lineage (GTDB taxonomy): Bacteria > Pseudomonadota > Alphaproteobacteria > Rhodospirillales > Casp-alpha2 > Casp-alpha2. The sequence goes on along the minus strand of DASCOC010000184.1, from coordinate 22,836 downwards.
TTGTCCGGCGAGTTATTGCGTCCCAACAACCACAGCCGCGTCGACGGCGTCGATCATGACTGGGACCAGTTCGAAACCTTCAAGGCCTACGATGCGTTCACCGCCGATTGGTTGAAGGCGGCGCGGCGATTGTTGAAACCCGACGGGTCGTTGTGGGTGATCGGGTCGTACCACAACATCTTCCGGGTCGGCGCCACGTTACAAGACCTAGGCTTTTGGATCCTCAACGACGTGATCTGGCGCAAGACCAACCCGATGCCCAATTTCCGCGGCCGCCGCTTCACCAACGCCCATGAAACCCTGATCTGGTGCGCGCGCGACAAGGATTCACGCTATCGCTTTAATTACGAGGCCATGAAAAGCCTCAACGACGACCTGCAGATGCGCTCTGACTGGTTGCTGCCGCTGTGCACCGGGCCGGAACGGCTGAAAAAGAACGGCAAGAAGGCGCACCCGACGCAAAAGCCGGAATCGCTCCTGCATCGGGCCATCCTGGCCTCCACGGAAGTCGGCGACGTGGTCCTGGATCCGTTTTTCGGTTCCGGCACCACCGGCGCCGTCGCCAAGAAGCTGGGCCGGCGCTATGTCGGCATTGAGCAGGACGCCGAATACGTCAAGATCGCCGAACAACGGCTGGCCAAGGTCCGCCAAGTTGCCGAGGACGAATTGCTGTCGACGCCGTCGAAACGCGCTCAACCCCGCATCCCCTTCGGCTGGCTGGTCGAACGCGGCATTTTACAGCCCGGCGCCACCCTCACCGATCACCGCGGCCGCTTTAAGGCCCGGGTGCGCGCCGACGGCACCTTGATCAGCGCCGATTTCAAGGGCTCCATTCACCAGGTCGGCGCCTTCGTCCAGAAAGCCCCGGCCTGCAACGGCTGGCAGTTCTGGCACGCGGAAGAAAAGGGCAAGCTGGTGGTGATCGACGTCTACCGCCAAAAATTACGCGCGGAACTGCATTAGATTCTTTTTAGCCGCAAATGCGTCGTCGCGAACGTTCCGTTCGCTCGGGATTTGCTACTACCGCGTCGGCACCGGCTCGTCGCCGGCATAGTCGTAGAAGCCTTTGCCCGACTTGCGGCCCAGCCAGCCGGCCTCGACATACTTGACCAGCAACGGACACGGCCGGTACTTGGTGTCGGCGAGGCCGTCATGGAGCACATGCATGACCGCCAGGCAGGTATCCAGACCAATGAAGTCAGCCAATTCCAGCGGCCCCATGGGGTGGCGGGTGCCGAGCTTCATGGCGGTGTCGATGGCCAGCACCGAGCCGACGCCTTCATAGAGCGTATAGATGGCCTCGTTGATCATCGGCAGCAGGATGCGGTTGACGATAAAGGCGGGGAAGTCTTCGGCATTGACCGGCGACTTGCCCAGCTTTGTCGCCAGGTCGCGGACGGTCTTGTAGGTATCCTCGTCGGTGGCGATGCCGCGGATCATTTCGACCAGATCCATGCGCGGCACCGGGTTCATGAAATGCATGCCGACGAATTTGCCGGGCCGGTCGGTCTGTGCGCCCAGCCGCGTGATCGAGATCGAGGAAGTGTTGGTGGCGATGATGGTGTCCGGTCCGATGTCTTCGCACAGGTCCTTGAATATTTGTTTTTTGATCTGTTCGTCCTCGATGGCGGCCTCGATGACCAGTTGGCAGTCCTTGAATCCCTTGTAATCCTTCGTCGTAGATATCTTTTTCATCGCGCCTTTCATATCGGCGTCGGTGAGCTCGTCGCGCTTGACCAGGCGGCTCATGCCCTTTTCGATATCGGCGGGGGCGGATTTGAGAACGTCGGCGTTGGTGTCGGTCAGGACCACGTCGAAACCGGCGATGGCGCAAACGTGGGCGATGCCCTTGCCCATTTGGCCACCGCCGATAATGCCGATTTTTTTGATGTCTAAAGCCATTTTCATTCCTTCAGTCTTATGGGAGACCTTTTTTGCACTAATTGTCCAGTTCCGATGACAATTCCGGCAACACATCGAACAAGTCCGCGACCAGGCCGTAATCGGCGACCTGGAAAATCGGCGCGTCCTCATCCTTGTTAATGGCGACGATGAACTTGGAATCCTTCATCCCCGCCAGGTGCTGAATGGCGCCGGAAATGCCGACGGCGATGTAAAGATCGGGGGCGACGACCTTGCCGGTCTGGCCGACCTGATAATCGTTGGGCACGAACCCGGCATCGACGGCGGCGCGAGAAGCGCCGACGGCGGCGCCGAGCTTGTCGGCGATGGCCTCAAGCAGATGAAAATTGTCGCCCGATTGCATGCCGCGGCCGCCGGAAATGACGATCTTGGCGCTGGTCAGTTCGGGGCGTTCGGATTTGGTCAGCTCATGGCCGATGAACGCCGAAAGCCCGGAATCCGCAGCACCGCCGGTCTCCTCAACAGCGGCGGACCCGCCGGTTGCCGCCGCCGGCTCAAAAGCGGTGGAGCGCACGGTGATGATCTTGACGGCATCCTGGCTTTTGACCGTGGCCATGGCGTTGCCGGCATAGATCGGCCGGACGAAGGTGTCGGCGTCGATGACCTCGGTGATTTCGGAAATTTGGGCGACGTCCAATAACGCCGCTACCCGGGGCATCAGGTTCTTGCCTAACGTCGTCGCCGGCGCCAACACGTGGCTGTAATCGCCGGCCAGGCCCTGGACCAACGGCGCCAGATTTTCCGCCAAGCCGTGCGCCAGCGCCGCGTCATCGGCAATAATCACCTTATCAACGCCGTCGATGGCGGCAGCAGCAATCGCCGCCGGGCGGCAATCGGCGCCGGCAATCAGCACCGTGACGTCGCCTAAGCCCGCCGCCGCGGTAACGGTGTTCAGGGTCGCCGGTTTAAGGGCGGCGTTATCGTGATCGGCAATAACCAGGACGCTCATCAGATCACCTTCGCTTCGGTGCGCAGTTTTTCGACCAGTTCGGCGGTGTCGGCGACGATGACCCCGCGGTCGCGGCCTTGCGGTTCTTCCACCTTGAGGATTTCAAGCCGGGGGGTGACGTCAACGCCAAGATCATCCGGCGTCATCACATCGATAGGCTTTTTCTTGGCCTTCATAATATTGGGAAGCGATGCATAACGCGGCTCGTTGAGGCGCAAATCGGTGGTAACGACGCAGGGCATCGCCAACGACAGGGTTTCCAGGCCGCCGTCGATCTCGCGGATGACGTCGGCTTTGCCGTCGGTAAAAGCCAGGTTCGAGGCGAAGGTGCCCTGCGGCCAGCCCAACAGCGCCGCCAGCATCTGTCCGGTCTGGTTGCAGTCATCGTCGATGGCCTGTTTGCCGAGGATAATCAGGTCGGGGTTTTCCTTGTCGACGACCGCCTTCAGAAGTTTGGCCACGGCCAAGGGTTCCAGCTCGGCGTCGGTCTCCACCAGGATGCCGCGGTCGGCGCCCATGGCCAGACCGGTGCGGATGGTCTCCTGGCTGGCTTGCGGCCCTAAGGACACCGCGATCAGTTCGCTCGCCGTGCCGGCCTCGCGCATCCGGACCCCTTCCTCGACGGCGATCTCGTCGAACGGGTTCATGGACATCTTGACGTTGCCGGTCTCGACCCCGCTGGAATCGCTTTTGACCCTGATTTTGACGTTGAAATCGATGACCCGCTTAACAGCGACCAGAACTTTCATTGCGTACCCTTTAGTGCTTAAAAACCCTAGGTTTCCGGGCTAAATGCTCTCTTCGCACCTGCACAATAAGACCAAGAAAACCGAAGGTCAAGCGGGGTTTGTATACAATTTGCGCCGGCCTTACCGATTGGCGCCGGGCTGCCACAGGACGTCGTTTTGGCCCTGGTTGTTGACGTGCCGGGCGAGGACGAACAGGTGATCGGATAACCGGTTGGCGTATTGAATGGCCATCGGGTTGACGGCCTCGATTTCCGCCAGCGCACAGATCAGCCGCTCACAGCGCCGTACCACGGTGCGGCCCAGGTGCAACCAGGCGGCGGCCTCGTTGCCGCCGGGCAGGATGAAAGACGTCAACGGCTCCAAGCCGGCATTCATGTCATCGATTTCAGTTTCCAGGCGCGCCACCTGGTCCTCGCTGATGCGTAAGCTGTCGTCGTTGCCATCCCCGGCTTTATTATCTAAGTCCTGGGGCCGGCAGAGATCGGCGCCGAGGTCGAACAGGTCGTTCTGGATGCGGCCCAGCATGGCATCGACCGCAGCATCCGCGTTAAGCCGGGCCAGGCCGATGATGGCGTTGGCCTCATCGGCGGTACCGTAAGCCTGGACGCGGATATCGTTTTTGCCGACGCGCGCACCCCCGCCCAGCGACGTCTCACCCTTGTCACCGCCGCGGGTGTAAATCTTGTCCAGTTTCACCATGGGCCTAGTTTGGTTTATTAGGGGCTCTTTTGGTTTCAGATAACCGTAAGATATACCATTAGCGCCAAGATGGCGACGGCGATGCCCTGTAGGACGACCCTGGCCCGCATCAGATGGTTGGCATGGCGGAGATAGAAATCCCCGTGGACGCCGAAGGAAATGACTCCGACAGCCAAAACCGCCACCGTGGCGAACATGGCGAAACCGAGAAGATATGGGAGTACGGATTCCATATGCCTGATATAGTCCGATATCGGCTTAAGGTCATTGACTAACGTCAAATAACCGGAACAACGCTCCCTATGGACGATGATACTTACAAGGGCCTTAGCGCCATCAGTACCGCCACCGTCACCATGCAGCTGTTGAAACGCGGCATCCGCAATGTCTCGATGGCCGGCGTCCGGCCCCTGAACGACCCGGTGCAGCGGATTTTGGGCCCCGCCTATACGCTGCGCTATGTACCACTGCGCGAAGACCTGTCGACGCCCGAGGTCCTCGGCCGTCCCGATTACCCGCCGCGCCTGGCCATCGAACAGGCGCCCGAAGGCAGCGTGCTGGTCATCGACGGCCGTGGCCGCGGCGATCTCGCCGTGGTCGGTGACCTGCTGACGGAACGCCTGAAAATAAGAGGCGTCGCCGGCGTCGTCTCCGACGGCGGCATCCGTAATTGTGAACAATCCCTCGCCGTTGGCTTGGCGATATATGCCGCCGGTCCCGCCGCGCCGGCCAGCGTCGCCGGCCACGCCGCCGCCGACCTTGAAACCCCGGTGGCGTGCGGCGGCGTCGCCGTGTTTCCCGGTGACATCATTACCGGCGATGGCGACGGTGTCGTCGTGATACCCCAAGCCCTTGCCGCCGAGGTCGCACGTGACGGGGTTGAGCAGGAACGCTATGAGCGTTTCGCCAAATTAAAGATTCAAGAAGGCCGCCCGGCCCCCGGCGTCTATCCGCCCAACGACGAGGCCAAGGCCGAATACGCGAAATGGGTGGAGGACGGCGGCGATGGCGGGCCGGAGGGTTGAGCCGGGTTTCTCCGTATTCGCCAGATCAGGCTTTTTTCGACGAAAATGCGTTGACAATTCCACCGGTTTCCCAGTATTCCCCGGTATGAATACACGGGTATGACACACAGGTGCGTTGCCCCGTTATGTCCGCTTCCCCTTGAAAGCGGACGTTTGTTGAAATAACCACTCTGTGCTTAGTTTTTTCATGATGACGGATGTCTTAGATTTGAACAAAACGGCCCACCTTTGAATGGTATCACCGCCGGTCCCCCCCAAGAACCTAGAGCCGCAGGTCGAAGCCACCTATACCAAGACGGACCCCCATGCCTCCGAATTGCCGGACGTTAAACAGTGTCTGGCCTATTGGGATCGGGTACGTGGAGATCGGTTCGCGCCGTCCTGGGCGGAATTTGACTGGAGCGAGATTCCGAACGCGATCATCCCGTTCTTTGGCGTCGTCGATGTGGTGCCGGAACCGCTGGACTTCGTTTACCGGTTCTGGGGCTCGCATCATACCAAGGTGCATCATCAAGAACTGACTGGAAAATCGGTGACCGAGATGCTTCCTGCGGCCGAAAGTCAATCCGTCTTTGCCCAATACCGCATAACCCTGGAGGCCAGGAAACCCCTTCTGTTCACCAACACAATTCAGGCCGGAAAATTGGGCGTCAAAATGACCGAGATTTCGCTCAGGCTGCCGTTTTCGGACGACGGCGGGGCGGTCAATCACATCGTCGCTTATTCCAACATCCGCAATCACCTTAATGATTTGGAAAGGGCGTTTACCGGCGCCTAAAGGGGGCCGTGGCGGGTTCGCTAAACCCCGTCCGTCGGCGGCACCTGAGTGCCGGGGGGGAACACCGCGATCGGGGGTTCGTCCTCTTCCGGCGGGTTGGGATTTTCCAAGGTCGGCGGAATGACCTGATTGAGGTACTGCACCACGCCGTCCTGGAATTCGGACTTGATTTCCGACCAGGTGACGAACAGCCCGGCTTCTTTGTCGTATTGCAGGATTTTGGGGTCACGCTGGAGTTCGGTGAGGGTATAGTCGAGATCATAGGCGCGCCCGATGTAGAGCCATTCCGGCCAGTGGCCGCCGAGCCAGATCACGAAAACCCCGGTCTTGCCCGCCAGATCGTGGTCTTCCGGTTCCAGGTTGAGGAAATTGTAATACAGCCCCTTCGGTGATCTAACCCAGGCCACGTCCATGGGTGGCCCGGTGACCGCCTTTTTTTTCTTGGATTTTCTGAACAGAGCCATGACCATTATCCTGTTGTCGGCAAAAAACCGAATCGGTGCCGGTGTATGTCCGGAATTTAATTTAATACACCGCTATCTATCAACAGGTTTAAGGGGGTTGCAACAGGGATGACAGTGGAAATCGCAATTACAGCCATGGTGCTGGCGATTATCGCATCGATTTTCGCCTCGACAATGTTTACCGACGCGTCACCCTGGCCGACGTCGAAGCCGGTCCGGGACACCATGGTCGCGGTGTTGGAGAACACCGCCGGAGCGGATGGGTTAGGCAAGGGGGGCAGCGGGCCGATCTACGAATTGGGCGCCGGCTGGGGCGGGCTGGCGAGGGTTTTGGCCCGGCGCTACCCTGAATCCCCGGTCCTCGGGTTCGAGATATCGCTGCTGCCGTGGGCGTATTCCGCCGTCCGGAATTATATCAATGGGCCTAAAAATTTAAGTTTGCGGTTAAAGGATTTTAACAAGGTTGATTTGTCCGACGCGGCGCTGGTGGTCTGTTACCTGCCCGGCGCGGCGATGCAAAAACTGAAACCGAAACTGGAGGCCGAACTGCCCTCCGGTGCCTTGGTGCTGTCCAATACCTTCGCGATTCGCGGCTGGGAACCTATTGAGGTCCAAACCGCGCCCGACGTCCACGCCAGCCAGGTTTATCTGTACCGGGTTAATTAACAAGAGGCGAGGACGGGCCTCGGGGGAGCGGGGGTGTCCCCCGAAGACCCCAGGGCCCGGACAGGGAGAAAATTAAAGTAGCGGCGCGGTCGCGTCCTTAAGCCATGCCTGCGTCGCCTTATCGACCAGCGGCCCGATTTCATCCGCCACCCGGGCGTGGTAGGCGTCGACCCAGGCGATTTCGTCGGCCGTCATCAGGTCACCGTCGATCAGCCTCCGGTCGATGGGCGCCAGCGTCAGGGTCTCGAACGCCAGCATCTCCTTGCCGTCCTTTTCGCCGGCGCCTTCGGGCCGGACCGTGACCAGGTTTTCGATGCGGATGCCATAGGCCCCGGTCTTGTAGTAACCGGGCTCATTAGAGACCACCATGCCGGGCTCCAGGGCGACGCGGTTGGGATGCTTGGAAATCCGCTGCGGTCCTTCGTGGACGCCTAAGTAGTGGCCGACGCCGTGACCGGTGCCGTGTTCGTAATCCAGCCCGTCGGCCCACAAGGCGCGCCGTGCCAGGATGTCCAATTGGCTGCCGGCAGTGCCTTCCGGAAAGCGGGCGGTGGCCAGCGCGATGTGGCCCTGCAACACCAGGGTGAAATGACGCCGCATATCGCCGTTGGGCTTGCCGATGGCGACGGTGCGGGTGACGTCGGTGGTGCCGTCCAGGTATTGAGCGCCGGAATCGACCAGATACAGGCTTCCATCGGTCAGCGGACAGTCGGTTTCTTCGCTGACCCGGTAATGGACGATGGCGCCGTGGGCGCCGGCGCCGGAAATGGTCGGGAAGCTTAAGCCCTGGAAATGGTCGTTATCGCGGCGTAGCGATTCCAATTTGTCGGCGGCGGTGGCCTCGGTGACTCCGGCATGCGGGGCTTCCGCGTCCAGCCACGCCAGAAAACGGGTCAACGAAGCGCCGTCGCGGCGGTGGGCGGCGCGAATGCCGTCAAGTTGGGCCGCCGTTTTCCTGGCTTTCGGCAATTGGCAGGGATCGGCGCCGGCGTCGATGGTGGCGCCTGCCGCCTCAAGACGCTGACCCACCCAGGCGGCGGCGGTTTCCGGGTCAAGGCGGACGGTTTTATGTTGGCCGCCCAATTGGTCGAGCGCCTCGCCGAAGGCGTCGGGCTCCCGGCAGCGGACGCCCGGGCCCAAGTGACGTTCGATTTCCGGCGACAATTTACGCCCGTCCATGAACAAATCTACGCCGCCATCGGCGCCGATAATGGCAAAAGACAGGACCACCGGCGTGAACGGCACGTCGTTGCCGCGAATGTTGAGAAGCCAGGCGATGGAATCGGTTTGCGTCAGCACCGCGGCATCGATCTTTTGCGCGGTCAGGTCGTCGGCGACCTGTTCCCGCTTATCCGCCACCGATTGACCGGCGAAGACGTCATCATGGATCACCACCTTTGATGCCGGCACCGCCGGCCGGTCCGTCCATACCGCATCGATGGGGTTGGCGGCGTCGGGCGCCAAGGCGGTCAATTCCGCCCCGGCCTTTTTGCACGCCGCCTGATAGCGGCTCACTTGGCCCGGCGTCAGCAGCCAGGAGTCGTAACCCAACTTGGCCCCGTCGGGCAGATTCTGGGCGATCCAGGAGGCCGGGGTGAGGCCGTTCAGGGGGCAATGCTGGAACAGGCCCAAAGGCACTTCCGCCTCGACCTGCAGGGTGTAGCGGCCATCAATGAAAATCGCCGCCGTGTGGCTAAGAATTATGCCCAATCCCGCCGACCCGGTGAAGCCGCTGGCCCAGGCCAACCGTTCGGATGAGGGCGCCACGTATTCGCCTTGGTGTTGGTCGCTGCGCGGCACGATAAACCCGTCAAGCCCAAGGCGTTTGATCTCACCACGCAGCGCCCGCAACCGGGCCGGTACATCGCTGGCGTTGTTTTCCTGGGTCATGGGTAGGCCACCAAGGTTTGTCTGTTTCGAACGCCCTGTTTAGCAGGCCGCCTCGCGGCTGTCATATACCAAAGCAGGAGGCGTATTCATTCCCCGGCGATGAAAAACATGCCGAGCTATGCGTTTAGTGCAATGCTGCGGCGCAACAATTGCGCTTTATGGTAATCCCTTATGGCCTATATTAGAGGAGAAATAACGTAGACGGCGCCTGGCGAGCCCTTCGTAGGGAGTTTGGGCGGGATTGGATGAAGGAGACGAGGATATGCGTACACATAATGACAATACGGCGAACGATTTTAATTTTGCCACCTATTTGACGGCAAAACAGATGGACCCGTTAAGCCGCCAGGTGTTGGCCCAAAATGCCCGCCAGATCGAAATGGCTTACTTTCTCATCAGAATCATTAGTAAGATGGTCGGTGGGATTAAGAAGGTGGTCTTTGGGATCGCCGCCTGGCTTGGTGAAGGCAATATGTATCGCGAGTTGAACGCCATGCCCGATTATATCCTCAATGACATCGGCTTCCGCCGCGATCAAATCAATGCCGTGGTCACTGGCAAACTGGTGCGCGAAACGGTTCAGCCGAGCCCGGCCGAAGTCCAGCCGCTCAAAGCCGTTGCCGATAGCAATGATGAGGACCACCCCCTGGCGGCGTAGCCGGGGCAAAAAAAACGCTCCCTTAACGGGATTTAAAAAAACGGCTTCCTCATTTATCCGGGGGGGCCGCTTTCTTTTTGCTGTAACTGCGGGCCGCCAGGCAATCCTCGAACAGCCGGCGTTCTTCGCGTTTGGCGTCATAGCGGGACATGTTGCGGCTCAGGGTGTCGGTCTCCAACCCCGATGTTGAGGCGCCCCCTTCTTGTTGGCGGAAACGCTTTTCGGCTTTCCGGCGGGCTTTGTATTGGCAGGCCACCTTGTCCTTGATCCATTGATCGTTGTTGCCGCCGGGTTTCTCCCAGGCGACGGGGGCGGCGTCGCATGAGGCTGCAAATAGCAATGAGACAAAAGCCAAGAATTTTAAATTCATGGTTTCAGGCAGCGCCGTAAAAACGCCACGATATCCTTGGAATCCCATTCACTGATGCCCTGGACGCGGCCGATTTCAAGGCCCTTGGGGTTGATTAACAATGTCATCGGCAGGCCCCGGACTTTTGAATCCCTGAGCACCTTGCCGCCTTCGTCGATATCGACCGCAAGGTTTTTGATCTCGTTGACGCGGTAGAATTTTTTGACCAGCGGCACCCCTTTGCGGTCTTCGGAGATGGTGACGACGTCAATGCCGTCGGGTTCCAACAGGGCTTTGAGCCGATCCAGTTGCGGCATTTCGCGTACACAAGGCGCGCACCACGTCGCCCAGAAATTGAAAACAACACCGCGCCCCAGGTGCTGGTCAAGGCTCCGGCGGCCCCCATTGGCGTCGATAAAAGGCTGCCCGGAAACCGGAACCGGAGGGTTTTGGGCGGTGTAGCCGCTGAACACCTGATCGGCCCCGGTGCATTTTCCGGGTTCCGTATTGGCTAGCGGACGTGATAAGGAGACATTCACCGCCATTAACAACCCAAGCAGGGTCGGGGCGGCAAACTGAATTAACGCGGAAGGGCAGATTCTCAGTCTTTTCAAGGTTTAGAGTCTTTCCGGTATTTCGATTAGGTTTAATACGATGGCTGACAAAAAGAAAAAAACTGGCGCAAGTGGTATCTGGGGTGGACGGTTCGCCGCCGGCCCCGCCGATATTATGCAAGAAATCAATGCCTCCATTGATTTCGACCGGCGCCTTTATGCCCAAGACATTGCCGCCTCGAAAGCCCATGCGGCGATGCTGGCCAAGACCGGCATCATATCCGATGACGATGGCAATGCCATCGCAAAGGGCCTGGATGCCATTGCCGAAGAGATCGAAAGTGGCGATTTCGATTTTAAACAAGAATTGGAGGACATTCACTTGAATGTCGAATCACGCCTTGGTGAACTGATCGGTGACGCCGCCGGACGCCTGCACACGGCCCGGTCGCGCAACGACCAGGTCGCCACCGATTTCAGGCTTTGGGTGCGCGACGCCCTGGACGATCTGGACGCCGGTCTCAAGGGGTTGCAGGCGGCGTTGATTGACCGCGCCCAGGAACACGCCGATACCGCCATACCCGGCTTTACCCATCTGCAATCGGCGCAGCCGGTGACGCTGGGTCATCATCTGCTGGCCTATGTGGAAATGCTGGGCCGTGACCGGGGCCGTGCCGCCGATTGCCGCAAGCGCCTCAACGAATCCCCCTTGGGTGCCACGGCGCTGGCGGGCACGTCGTTTCCCATTGACCGGAAGATGACGGCATCCTCGCTCGGCTTCGAGGCGCCGATGGCGAATTCCATGGACGCCGTTTCCGACCGGGACTTCGCGTTGGAATTCCTCAGTCTTGCGGCGATCCTGGGCGTGCATCTATCGCGGCTGGCCGAAGAGATCGTGCTTTGGTGTTCCAGCCAGTTCGCTTATGCTCAGATGCCCGATGCGTTTTCCACCGGCTCATCGATCATGCCGCAGAAACGCAATCCCGACGCCGCCGAACTGGTGCGGGCCAAGGCGGGGGGCTTAATCGGAGGCTTAAGCGCCCTGATGGTGGTGATGAAAGGCTTGCCCCTGGCCTATGGCAAGGACATGCAGGAAGACAAGGTGCCGGTGTTCGATGCCGTCGACACCTTAGGCATATGCATCGCCGCGATGACCGGGATGGTCGCCGAGGCCGGTTTCGATAAGGATCGGATGCAGGCGGATGCCGGCAAGGGCTACGCCACCGCTACGGATTTGGCGGATTGGCTGGTACGGGAAAAGGACATGCCGTTCCGGGATGCGCATCACGTCACCGGGGCGTTGGTTAAACTGGCCGAGGAAAAGAACGTCGGCCTGGAACAATTGAGCTTAGAGGATATGCAATCGGTATCGCCCGAAATTACCGAATCCGTTTTTGCCGTGTTGAACGTTGAGGATGCGTTGAAAAGCCGCGACAGCTTCGGCGGCACCGCGCCTCATCGGGTGCTGGAGGCCGTCGCCGAGGCCCGAAAAAGGTTTTTGGACTGATGGGATTGATCATGGATCGTAAAAGGGTGATGGCCTTGGTGCTGAGCGCCGGCGTGTTGTCGTTGGCCGCCTGCGGGGTCAAGTCGTCGCCGGAATATCCGGGCGGCGGCGTCTATCTGCGCCAGTACCCGGCCCCCGGCCCGCAATCCCAAACGTCGGCGCCTGCGCCCGCGCCTTCGACGGGACAGACAAAAGAGACCGAGGATGGCGCCCGTTCGCCTTTGGGCTTCCCCTTGGAATATCCCAACCGGCCAACTTATAACTAAACCGGTTTCACCCCTCCGGTCATAAGCACTGATTATCGACATGGATCACTTTCAATACCGGTCTGGCGAATTGTTTGCCGAAGACGTGCCGTTAAGCCGCATCGCGGACGACGTCGGTACGCCTTTTTATTGCTATTCGACGGCGACCTTGGAACGCCACTACCAGGTTTTCAAGGATGCCTTAGATGGCCTCGACGCGGGCATCTGTTTTGCGGTCAAGGCGAATTCCAATATCGCCGTGATCGCGGCGCTGGCGCGGCTTGGCGCCGGTGCCGATGTGGTTTCCTCCGGCGAAATGAAACGCGCCCTGGTCGCCGGCGTCCCGGCCGCCAACATCCTTTTTTCCGGCGTCGGCAAGACGGAAGACGAAATGGCGGCGGCGTTGAAGGCCGGTGTGCTTCAGATCAACGTCGAATCGGCGCCGGAACTGGAGACCCTGTCCGCGGTGGCGTCGTCGCTGGGGATTGACGCCAACGTCGCCATTCGCGTCAACCCCGATGTCGATGCGCTGACCCATGAAAAAATCGCCACCGGCAAAAGTGAAAACAAGTTCGGCGTCGATTGGCCGGATGTTCCGGGCGTTTACGCACGCGCGGCGGCATTGCCGGGCATCCGCGTCACCGGCGTCGCCGTTCATATCGGATCGCAGATATTGGACCTGGAGCCGTTTCGCCGGGCCTATGGCATGGTCGTGGATCTGGTCGGGACGCTACGCGCCGACGGCCATGGGATCGAACACCTGGACTTGGGCGGCGGTCTCGGCATTCCCTACGCGGACGAGCAACCGCCGAGTCCGGAGGAATACGGCAACATGGTCAAGGACGTCGTTGGTGACCTGGACTGTAAGATTTTTTTCGAACCGGGAAGGCTAATCGCCGGAAATGCGGGGATTTTGGTGACCCGGGTGGTACGCGTCAAAAAAGGCACATCACGATCTTTTGTTATTGTCGATGCGGCAATGAATGACCTGGTTCGCCCAACTCTGTATAATGCCCACCATGCCATTGTCCCGGTGATCGAAGCACCGGATGGCGCCAAACAAACGGAGGTTGAGGTGGTCGGTCCGATTTGTGAAACGGGCGATACCTTCGGTAAGTATAAGCTGCCGGAACCCGGTGACGGCGACCTGTTGGCGATCCGCACCGCAGGCGCCTACGGCGCGGTGATGGCTTCGGTTTATAACACCCGCGCCTTGGTGCCCGAGGTCATGGTCAACGGCGCCGATGCGTCGGTGATCAGGGATAGAATCAGCGTTGATGACATGTTGTCGCGCGAATCCCTTCCCGAATGGCTGTCCGACGAAAGCGAGGCTTTGCACGAGGCAGGCGAATGAGCGATCAGTCTCAGATTCGGCCTAAAGAATCGTGGCAAAGGCGCTACCGGGTATATCTGTCCCTGGCCCGCGCCTCGCTGACCTGGGAACGCTTATGGCCGTGCCTGTGGCCGGTGGTCGGGGTGACGGCGGTATTCATTTCGGTGGCGCTGTTGGACTGGCTGCCGATGTTGCCGTTCTGGGCCCATTCCCTGGCGTTGATCGGTTTCGCCACGGCCTTCGGGTTCATGGTTCGGGGTGCTGTCAACGGGTTCAGGGCGCTTGATGAAAAAACCGCCCAGCATCGCCTGGAGCAGGACAGCGGATTTGAACACCGGCCGCTGACGGCGCTTCACGACCGTCTGGCAGGGGGGCAGCTCATTAGTGCCGATACCGAGGCGCTGTGGCAGGTCCATCTCCGGCGCATGGCGGAGCGGGCACGAAGGCTCAAGGTCTTGCTGCCGTCGCCGGGTCTGGCCAGACGCGATCCTTATGGGTTGAGGGCGGTGGCGCTGCTGTTGCTGGTGATCGGGGCGGCGGCCGGCGGTGGCGACGCCGTTGGACGGCTGGAGCGCGCCCTGGTGCCTGATCTGGGCGCCGATACCGGCGGCCCCCTGGACCTCAATATTTGGATCACGCCGCCGGCCTACACGGGCTTGGCGCCGATTTTTCTGGACCGCCCGCCCCAATTGGCGGCAGCGACGCCTGAGGGCAAAACGGACGCCAAAACCGAAGCCCCGGCCCTTGCGGCGATCATGGTTCCCGTCGGCTCGACCTTGCTGGCCCAGGCCGGCGGCGTTCGGCGTGCACCGCAACTGTTGGTCGGCGACAGGACCATTCAATTCGCCGCCATCGGCGCGTCGGAAAAAGATCGGGTCGGTACGGGGGAAAGCAGCTACCGGCTGGAGACGATTCTGGAAGATGCCGATCGCTCCGCCGACAGCCTTGAGGTTCGCGTCGGCCAGAATGCCGTTGCCCGTTGGCCGCTGCATATCGCCGCCGACGCGCCGCCGGAAGTGGAATTTACCCGGGCGCCGGCGCGTGCCGGGCGCGCCCAATTGCGCCTCGAATACGAAGCCAAGGACGATTACGGACTGGCCGGGTTGCAGGTGGTGATCCGGCACCCGGACGGCCTGGCGGTTCCCGGCGGCCAACCGGTGATCCGCGCCGAACTGCCGTTGCCGGGGTTGGGATCAAACCGGACCCAGGGGGCGAGCCTTCAGGATTTCAGCGCCCATCCGTGGGCCGGGATTCCGGTTCTGGTGCGGCTTCAGGCCATCGATGCCAGGGGCCAGGCGGGAGAAAGCGATGACGTTACCATCGTCCTGCCGGAGAGGATATTTAATCATCCCGTCGCCCGCGCCATTGCCGCGGTGCGCAAGAAATTGAATTCGCCGACGTTCGAGGTCATGGACAAGGCGGTGGAAGAGCTTGGCAATATCGCCAGCCGGCCCCAGCATTTTTTCGATGATACCGTGGTTTTCCTGGCGCTGAGCGTCGCCGCCAACAGGCTCATTCATGACGGCAGCCCCGCCAGCGTCGGCGCCGTGCAAACCTTATTGTGGGAAACCGCGCTGAGAATCGAGGACGGTGAATTCTCCATTGCCGAACGCGACCTTAAGGCGCTTCAGGAACGCCTGGCGAATGCGCTCAGGAACAACGCCGATAACGCCGAGATCGAGCGGTTGTTGAATGAACTGCAACAAGCGCTCGATAAATATCTGGCCGCGCTGGCCGAACACCTGCAGAAACAGGGCCTGCCCCAGTTGCCGCTGGACCCCAACGCGCGGACCATGGACAGCTCCGACCTTCAGCGCATGATCGAGGCGGCGCGCCGGCTGGCCCGCACCGGATCCCGTGAAGCGGCGCGGCAAATGTTATCGCGATTGAAACGGATGTTGGACGGCATCCGCAACGGCCTTAGGCGCGGCAAGCCGAGCAAGGAAATGGCCAAGGCGCAACAACTGATGGACGCGCTTCGGAAATTGACCCAGCGCCAACGCCAGGCCCTGGACAAGACGTTCGAGCGCAAAAGACAGGCCGAAGGCGCCATCAAGGGCCGCCCCAAACCCGGAGAGCAACCCGGCCAAGGCCAAGGCAAAGGCAAAGGCAAGGGCGGCGGTCAGGGGGACGAGAACGGCAGCGCCGAACAACAGGCCCTGCGCCGGGCGCTGGGTAAATTGATGCTGGAGATGGATGAATTTCTCGGCGGCATCCCCAATTCCTTCGGCAAGGCGGAACGCGCCATGAAGGAGGCCATCGGGCCTTTGCAAAAAGGCCAGTTCGGCAAGGCGGTGCCGTCGCAGACGGAAGCGCTCAACCAGCTCCGGAAAGGCGCCAACAACATGGCCGAGCAGATGGCCCGGCGTCTGGGTGGCCGGATCGGCATCTCCCGGGGCCAACGCGGTCAAGGCGGCAGGCTGGGCCGCCGCCCCGGACCCAGGGACGATCCCTTCGGCCGCTCGCGGGAAGGCGGTAACTTCGGCCAGCAAACGGACGACGGTGGCATTAAAATTCCCGACCAGATGGAAAGCCGCCGGGCGCTGGATATTCTGCAAGAACTGCGCCGCCGCGCCGGCGAACGCCATCGCCCGGTGCCGGAACTGGACTATATCGACCGTCTCCTGAAACGCTTTTAGGCGTTTTTAATTCGCATCCCGCCGCGCTTGTGGCCTGCGCCGAATGGCAATTTCTTATGCCCCACCAACCTGAACAATAGGTCGGCGTTCCGGCAATGCATAGTGGCCATCCGCAGCCGAGCGCCGAACCATGACATGCTGTTCGCCGCCGCGGGCGGTGCCCATAGGGCCTTCCCAGGCCGTGGGCATGGCGGCGCGGGGCCGCCTGATTTATTCATCATCGGGTTCAATCCTTCTTCGCCTAAATAACGATGGCCGGCTCTTTGATGACCGGTCCGCCGTTTACCTGTGTCGGATAACGAAGCAAGATTCAGGCCACCCCCTATGGCCTGACCCCGATCAAAGTCCGGGCGCTGAAAACCAGGGCTTTGGCCTAAATACATCGGGCAGGGATGAGAGCCCGGGGCTGAGAAAAAATTGCCGAAGGCAGGAACAACCGGCAGCAATTGCCGGATTGAGGTCTACTTATCAGGTGCGGAGAAGGTCACTTCAAGACTACGGGCCAGGGCCGAGGGTTCGGGAAGCTTGGCGCCGAACGCGATCGTGGCGCCGGCGGGCAGGCGGTTTTTCAACGGCGCCGCCACGGCGCTTTGAATGACCTCTTTGTTGCCGTCTAACAGGACGACGCGAATCATGGGCACCATGCGTTCTTTGTCCGAGACGTTGGCAATCTCGCCCCGGACCACCATCACATCGACGCCCTTTTCCACTTCGCGGGCGGATTTGATATTGTTGAATTCAAGACCCTCGCCCAGCTCTTCACCGCCAAGGCCGATCATGGCGAAGATATCCCCTGCCGGGGGATACAAATCAATGATGTAGGACCGCCCGAAAAACAGACCGGCGCCCAGCAAGAGGAGGAATACGACGGCAGCGATTGCGATGATCTTTCCTTTGCCGCCCTTTTTGACGTTGTCTTCCAAATCATCGTCATCGCCGGCGGAGAAGACCTCGGGAATGGGGTCCGGATCGGGAATGCCTTCTATATCAGGCTCGGCCCCGGGTTCCCCGGCCGGCGCGTCGCCCTCGTCTTCATCGCCGGTGTCACCGTCGCCGGCGTAGACACCGGAATCAATTTCCTCACCGAACATTTCGTCCAATTGCGCCGTCGATAGGGCATCTTCCCCGCCGCCATCTTCTCCGGCGTCATCGCCAAGGGCGTCTCCTAAGTCATCGCCTGCATCATCGGCGGCGGCCTCTTCTTCCTCGGCCATCAACGCCGCTTCGGCCCTTGCCGCCGCATCCGCTTCGATGTCCGAGGCCGGCTCCGGTTCAGGGGCCGGCGCTGGCTCCGGTTCAGGTACAGGTTCCGGTGCAGGTTCCGGGGCCGGTACGGCTTCCGGGGCGGGTGCGGCTGGGGGTTCCGGCATCGGAACCGGTGCCGGCGCCGCGTCAAAGGGCACCTGTTGGGGGTACGCCGGTTGGGCATACGCCACCGGCGGTGGTGCTTGAACGGGGTTTTGATGCCAGGTATTACCGCAGTTATGACAAGACACGGTCTTGCCGCCACCCAGAGCTTCGGCGGCAATATCGTAGTTCGTTTGACAGTTTTGACAGGTTATAATCATAGTGTCAGCATGCTGTAAGCGGTTGTCGTTTATAGGCATTTGCCGCATTTAACGCAACCCGCGGTGCTCCGGCGTTATGTGGTTCTTGAGAGGCGGTTTCTAAGGTGACCATCGACGAAAACGAAGCCATCGTTAAATTTGAAAATGTCGGCCTCAGGTACGGGCTCGGCCCGGAGGTGCTACAAGACGTCACGTTTTCGCTTTCGCCGGGATCATTCCATTTTCTTGTCGGTCCCAGCGGCGCCGGTAAATCATCATTGTTGAAGCTCATTTATCTGGCCCTGAAACCGTCCAGGGGCCTGATATCGTTGTTTGGCCGGGATATCGCGACGACGTCACGGCGCGATCTGCCGCCGATACGGCGGCGCGTGGGCGTCGTTTTTCAGGAATTCCGGTTGCTCAATCACCTGTCCGCCTTCGACAATGTGGCGTTGCCGCTCAGGATCGCCGGCGCGAAGAAAAGCGAAATCCAAAAGCATGTGGTCGAGTTGTTGAGCTGGGTCGGCCTGAAGGATCACCTGGATGCCCGCCCGCCGACTTTGTCGGGTGGGCAACAGCAGCGGGTGTCGATTGCGCGCGCCGTCATCGCGCGGCCAAAAATTCTTCTCGCCGATGAACCGACCGGCAATGTCGATGACCCCATGGGCATGCGCCTGATGCACCTGTTCGAGGAACTGAACAAGCTCGGCACCACCGTCATCATCGCCACCCATAACAACATGATGGTTGAGAAAATGGGATACCCGAGAATGCATCTCGACGAAGGTTGGCTGGAAATGGTCGGCGATGGTTCGATGCAGACACCGGTGCCGAGGCAAACGGATATGGAGGGTTTTATCTAAATGTTCGCGCGTCGATCCGATCTGCCCCTCGACAAGGATACCCTCAGCCAGTTCCTGCCCTGGCTGATCGCGTTCATGGTCTTTCTGGCGGTGATGGCGATGGCCGGCGTGCTGGTGCTGAATACGGTCGCCGCCCGGTGGGACCGGGGCGTCAGCGGCACCCTGACGGTCCAGATTATCCCGGCGGAGAACCCCGTTGATGATGATGCGCGGCTACAGGCGATTCTTAAAATCCTGACCGAAACCCCCGAGATCGAACGCTTCGAAACGCTCGCCGATGACAAACTGTTGGCGCTTTTGGAACCCTGGCTGGGCACCGGCGCCGGGGCCAAAGACCTGCCGTTGCCGCGGATGGTGGATGTCGAACTGAAGCCCGCGGCGAAGCTGGATGTCGAAGCCCTGTCGCGGCGGATGGAGGCGCGGGTTCCCGGTGTCAGTATCGATGATCATAGTATTTGGCTCAATCGTCTGGTCCGCCTGATCAGGACGATCGAGGGTCTGGCAACCCTGGTGCTGGTGTTTATTGCGCTGTCCACCATCGGCACGGTGGTTTTTACGACCAGGACAGGGCTTGCCCTTCATCGTAACGCCATTGAGGTTCTGCATTTCATCGGCGCTCAGGATTCCTATGTCGCCGCCCAATTCGCCGGGCGTGCGCTTGCGTTGGGCCTCAAGGGCGGCGTCATCGGCCTGTTGTTGGCGGTGCCGTCGCTGCTCGGTATCGGGGTGATGGCGGCAAAAATGGAATCCGGTTTGCTTCCCGACATCACCCTGGGCGCGGCCCATTGGTCGGCGTTGGCGGGGCTGCCCATCATTGTTGCCTTGATCGCCATGCTGACGGCGCGGATTACGGTGATGAAAACGCTCGCCAGGATGTTGTAGTGCGTAGGAAACAACGCCGTTGGGGTCGAGGTTTTTTTCTCAAGCTATTGTCGTTCGGGGTGTTGGTCGTTGTTGTCTGGGGCTATGGGCTGTTTAAGTTTGCCGACGCCATTCCCGCCGCTGTCGCCGACGCCACCACCCGCACCGACGGCATCGTCGTGTTGACCGGCGGCAGCCGCCGCCTGGGCGAGGGCCTGGACCTGTTGTCACGCGGCTTGGCCGAGAAATTGTTCGTTTCCGGCGTTTATCAGGGCGTCGATGTGCGAAAACTGCTCAGCATCGTCAAACGCAAGCCCGAAGACCTGGAAACCATGATCAACATCGGCATCGCCACCAACACCACCGGCAACGCGGCGGAAACCATGGATTGGATGGTGAAACAGAAATACGCTTCCCTGCGCCTGGTCACCGCCGCTTACCACATGCCGAGAAGCCTGCTGGAATTTACCAACGCCATGCCCGCGATCACCTTGATCCCGCACCCGGTGTTCCCCGAAAACGTCAAACAGGCCCGCTGGTGGGCATGGCCGGGCACCGCCAGCCTGGTGATCAGCGAATACAATAAATACCTTCTTGCCTGGGTCCGCCTGTGGGCGGGGCGGATGATCAGTAAAACGGGGTTGCGGAATTTCGGAACCTGAATGAGTTTGGACCTTTAGATGCTTATCCTTCGCTCCCTGATATTCAATGCCGTCTTCGTGGTCTATCACCTGGCCCTTATATTGGGGCTGACGGCGCTGATGCCTTTTCCCAGGATGTGGTCACAGGGCTTCGTCCGGATGTGGACCCAAGGCGGCAAAGCCCTCCTCAAGGGGATCGTCGGCTTAGGCGTCGAATTCCGCGGCCTTCAAAACCTTCCGCAAGGGCCGTGCGTTATCGTTTCCAAACATCAATCGGCCTGGGACACGTTCGCTTTTTATATCCTGGCCGACGATCCCAATTACATCTTAAAAAAAGAACTCACCCGGATTCCGTTTTGGGGCTGGTGCGCGCTCAGTTGTGGCGCCATTTCCGTCGATCGGTCCGGCGGCGGTGCGGCGCTTAAAGGGTTGCTGCGCGACACCCAGGACAGGCTCGCCAAAGGCCGCCAGGTGGTGATTTTCCCGGAAGGCACCCGCACCGCGCCAGGCGCGCGGCTGGACTATTTCCCCGGCGTCGCCGCCATTGACGGCCACACCGATGTGCCGATTGTTCCGGTGGCGTTGAACTCGGGCCTGTTTTGGGGGCGGGGAAGCTTCCTCAAGAAACCGGGCGTCATCACCATCGAAATTCTGCCGCCCATGGCCAAGGGGCTTAAGCGGCGCCAGTTCATGACCGACCTTGAAAGCCGCATCGAAGGCGCGTCCGATAAGCTGATGGCCGAGGCGAGGGAGCATTTTCCGAATCTTTGAGCCTACCCGAATAGCGAGTTAAAACCTACCCACTCAGGCTTCCGAAGTTGGCGATTACGCCCTATCTTCTTAGCCAGCTATCTCTGGCCGTGACGATTATCTAAAATGTACTGGAATTTGTGGACAGGATCCGGTCAATTTCGGGCCCCCTCCGCATCAAATGGAAATAGATCGTTTACGAAAGAGGCATGGCATGGATCAATCAGACCGTTACGCGGATCTCAACTTAAATGAACAGGACCTGATCGCCGAAGGCGGGCATGTTCTGGTCGCCTACATCATGAAGCCAAAGGAGGGGTTCGGCGATTATATATCGACGGCGGCGCATTTCGCCGCCGAGTCTTCGACGGGCACCAACGTCGAGGTTTCGACCACGGATGATTTCACGCGCGGTGTCGATGCCCTGGTTTATGAAATCGATGAAGCCAAGGAGGTGATGAAAATCGCCTACCCGGTGGACCTGTTCGACCGCAATATCATCGATGGCCGGGCGATGATCGCATCATTCCTGACCCTGACCATCGGCAACAATCAGGGCATGGGCGATGTCGAATACGCCAAGATGCATGATTTCTACGTGCCACCGAAATTCCTGAGATTGTTCGACGGACCGGCGACCACCATTTCCGATCTTTGGCGCGTTCTGGGGCGCCCGGTTGTCGATGGGGGTTTTATTGTCGGTACCATCGTCAAGCCGAAACTGGGTCTTCGCCCGCAACCTTTCGCCACTGCTTGTTACGACTTCTGGCTTGGCGGCGATTTCATCAAGAATGACGAACCCCAAGGCAACCAGGTGTTCGCGCCGCTCAAGGAAACCATCCCGCTGGTGGCGGACGCCATGAAACGGGCCCAGGACGAAACCGGCGAGGCGAAGCTGTTTTCCGCCAACATCACCGCCGACGATCACTATGAAATGCTCGCCCGCGGAGAGTTCATTTTGGAAACCTTCGCTGAAAATGCCGACCACGTCGCGTTCCTGGTCGATGGATACGTGACCGGGCCGGCGGCAATTACCACGGCCCGGCGTCGATTCCCCAACCAGTATCTGCACTATCACCGCGCCGGGCATGGCGCCGTGACGTCGCCTCAATCGAAGCGCGGATACACGGCATTCGTTCTGTCCAAGATGGCCCGCTTGCAAGGCGCGTCGGGCATTCACACCGGCACCATGAGCTTCGGCAAAATGGAAGGCGAGGCCGGCGATAAAGATATGGCCTATATGATCATGGACGACAGCGCCGACGGTCCTTTCTTCCACCAGGAATGGCAGGGCATGAACCAGACCACGCCGATCATCTCCGGCGGCATGAACGCGCTTCGCATGCCCGGTTTCTTCGAAAACTTGGGAACGTCCAATCTGATCCTGACCGCCGGTGGTGGATCCTACGGTCACATCGATGGGCCCGCGGAAGGGGCACGCTCGCTGCGTCAAGCGGAACAATGCTGGAAAGAAGGCGCCGATCCGGTGGAATTCGCCAAGGAGCACAAGCAGTTTGCCCGTGCCTTCGAAAGTTTCTCCGCCGATGCCGATGCGCTGTTCCCGAATTGGCGCCAAGAACTCAACATCGCGGCTTGAACCGAGCGGCGGGAAGGTAGAGCAGAACAATGTCGAAAAAACACCCAATCATCGCCGTCACCGGATCATCCGGTGCCGGCACCAGTTCGGTCAAGGTTGCGTTCGAGCATATGTTCCATCGCGAAGGCATCAAGGCCGCCGTCATCGAA
>DASCOC010000183.1:0-3073 GCA_036011805.1 Rhodospirillales bacterium | reverse complement strand
GAAAAATGATCAAGAAACTGACCATCCAGAACCGCCGCTTGAACCATCAGCGACAAGCGGCTTAACATCAAACCAAGATGGGCCAGATCCTCTGTTACGAAACAGACTCAGGCGTCCCAAATGTTTTGATGACGGACAGTGTTGTCACATCCGTCTGACGGCGTCGGTGCCGGAGGTGTTGGCGGTGCTCACCTACATCCGTGAAAGCTTCAGCACCGATGAGGTCGAGGCGCTGAAGCGCAAGGTCGCCAATATCGACACCTTTACCCGGCGTCTCGACGGCGAGGCGCGGGCGCGTCAGCGGCTGCCGTGTCCTTTGTTAAAAGACGGGTCGTGCTCCGTGCATCCGGTGCGGCCGTTGTCGTGCCGGGCGGTGGTGTCGGTGGATGTGGCCGCCTGCAAGCGGGCCTATGACACGCATATGCAGAAACCCGTGCCGCAGCACGAATTGCAGATTCTGGCCGCCAATGCCGTCGGTTATGGGATTTTCGCTGGCCTGGCCGATGCCGGGCGCGAATTGGAAGATCTGGAGTTCAACGCCGCCCTGGCGTTGGGGTTGGCGGATGAGGATATCGGCACCCGCTGGATCAAGGGGCAGGGGGGGTTCACCCCGGCGACGCAAGTGAAGAAATCGTAAGCGGCCTCGCCCCAGTTGCGCTTATCGCCATGACCCCCCAAGATGGCCACTTGCGGAAGGAGAATGTCATTCATGCGTCTACATCGTTGCGTCTGGCCGGAGGTGGAGGCCTATCTGGAAAGATCCACCGGCATTATCATGCCGATCGGGTCCACCGAACAACACGGCCCCACCGGTTTTATCGGCACCGACGTCATTTGCCCGGAATTGATCGCCGACGCCATGGCCAAGGAAATCGATGTCATGATCGCGCCGACCATTAACGTCGGCATGGCTCAGCATCACCTGGGCTTTCCCGGTTCCATAGCGCTCCGGCCTTCGACCCTGATCGCGGTGGTACGCGATTGCATCATGTCGCTGGCGCGGCACGGGTTTAACCGTTTTTTCTTCATCAACGGCCACGGCGGCAACACGCCCTCATTGCAGGCGGCGTTTTCGGAAGTCTACGCGGAGCGAAGCTTCCATGCCGATGGGGGCGGGCGGCCTTCGGTGCGCTGCGATTTCGCCAATTGGTGGAAGATCAAGAGCGTCGTCGAAATCGCCGACGAATTGTTCGGCGAGGGCGAAGGCTCCCACGCGACGCCATCCGAAGTCGCCTTGACCTATTTCGGGTATCCCGAAGATGCCGAGCGGGTCCGCCAAGCGACTCTGGAGCCGAAACTGGCGCCTAAGGGGCCGATTTACGACGCCGAGGACTACCGCCGGCGCTTCCCGGACGGACGGATTGGGTCCGATCCGACGCTAGCGACGGGTGAAATCGGCGAACGCCTGCTCAAGGCCGCCGCCGCCGAACTGACCGCCGATTACCAGGCATTGCTGTCAGAAGATTAAACGGTGCGGGATTGCTTCGCCGCCCCGGTTGCCGCCGTTTATGTTAAGACGTGTCGTCTTCATCGGCGGCCATGGCCTTGACTTGTTCAAATATCTGCATCCAAGTGGCATAGCCTTCGGCCTTGCCGAACAATCGCATCTCCTGGGCGCGGCGTTTGGCCTCCGCCGGCGCGTCTTTGCCGAAGCGTTTGAAGAAATTTTTTGCGGCGAACGCCGTTTTATTGGTTTCGATCATGTTTCCCCCGAATTAAACGGTTGGAACATATCGATACCGGATTACCAAAGTTTCGACTTTGACTTGGATCAAGAGGGTTAACGCTCACGCAGTGCGGTTTGAAAAGACCCCAAAAACGGATCCGCCAAGTAGGCGAGGACGGAACGCTGTCCGGTGCGGATGGAGGCCACCACCCGGACCCCCGGCACCAGTTGGTATTTGACGGCGCCGCGTTGGAAATATGTCTTATCGGTGGCGATGCGGATTTTGTAAAAGGGCACGCCGTCGGCGTTTTCGGTGGCATCGGGGCTGACGGAGATCACTTCACTTTTGAGATTGCCGAACCGGACCGCGTCCGATGACGCCAACATCACCAACGCCGTTTGCCCGGCATGGACATACCCAATGTCTTGGGTCGGCAATTGAGCCTCGATGATCAGGCGGTCGCCGGCCGGCACCACGTCGGCGACGGTGGCGCCCGGCGCGACGACGCCGCCGACGGTCGCCACGTAAAGGGTTTTAACCACACCATCAACGGGAGAGCGCAGAACCGTCCTTTTGAAGGAGTCCTCGAATTTTTTGCGCCGGTTGGTGTATTCCTCAAGCTCGCGGCGCTTCGTTTCCAATTCTTCCTGGACTTTCTCCTGAAAGGCGTCGCGGATCGTCGCCAGTTGGCTCAAGGCCCCCTTTCTGGCTGACTTTGTCCGCTTGAGCACGGCGCCGTCCTCATCGATCCGGCCTTTCAACCGGGCCGCTTCCTTTAGAAGGTTGAGGTGCTGCATGCGGTTGGACAACTGTTCCTTCAATAATTCATTGGAAATCTTGATCTGCTCGTTCAGCAACCCCAATTGATTGCGGTTGTTGTTGAGGCGGGCGATGACCTCATCGATTTTTTGTTTCTGTTGGGCGATCTGTTCGCGTTGGCCGGCAATTTGGTTGGTCATCCGGCTCATTCGGGTCTTGAAGTAGGCGGCGGCTTCTCTGACCAAATTCGGATTGGCGCGTTTGAAGTCATCGGGAAAGACCAAGGCCTTATCGCCGCTGGCTTCGGCATTCAGCCTGAGGATTTCGGCCCTGAGCGAGGTGACGCGGACATTCAGTTCATTGACGTCGGCGCCGGACGACACCGGTTCCAGATTGACCATCGGCTGGCCCTGTTTCACCGTATCGCCTTCGCGGACCAGGATTTTGCGGACGATCCCGCCTTCCAGGTGCTGGATTTTTTTGACTTGGGTCGAGGGAATGACCTCCCCTGTCCGTCATCAAAACATTTGGGACGCCTGAGTCTGTTTCGTAACAGAGGATCTGGCCCATCTTGGTTTGATGTTAAGCCGCTTGTCGCTGATGGTTCAAGCGGCGGTTCTGGATGGTCAGTTTCTTGATCATTTTTC
>DASCOC010000182.1:0-3266 GCA_036011805.1 Rhodospirillales bacterium | reverse complement strand
CGCGCTGGGCAGCAAAGGAAGCCAGCGCGCCGATACCGGCACTCCTTGACGCGCTAACAAGCGCCAGCCAAGCCCCAGGCTCCACAAGACGGCGCCGATGAACAGTGTTTGCTTGAAAAGGCTGATCCCGTCGGCGCCGAGACCGAGAGACCCAAGGGCCTCGAACAGATCGCCGCCGAGGCCGAGCAATAGGGAGACCATGGCGACGGGGAGGAACTGATAGCCAAGTTCGACGAAGCCGCGGCCAAATGGAGCGTCGCCGCCGGCGCGGCGTGCAAGCCAAGTCGCGGCGGCGGTGGCGGCAGCGAGGGTTGCCGTGATGATCGCCATCCAGGACATCATGTAGCCGCTGATAAGGAAAAAGTCGAACCAGCGCAGAACCTCGCGTTCATGCGGATAGACCGCCATCAACCACATCGGCCCGGGCTCGCCGAGCCAATACCATTCCCGGTCGATGACCCAGTTGCCGAGGACCGTCCGCAGGGTTTGATAGGAGTCCAGGACCAGCCACAGGAAGCCGCCGAGGGCCGCGCCAGTGCCCGTGAACAGGAACAGGACTTCCGAGAGATTACCATTGTGTTCGCGGATGGCGGCAACTTCCTCACCCGGCGGACGCAGACGAAGGTACAGCCCGGCCTTCGACTTAGGGCTGACGCAGCGGAAGCACTCGATGCAATGGCGGGACTCGGTCTTGCGATCGAGATCGATCATGGTGGGGCACGCGGTTTTCTCAGTCCATGCGTCGCCGCCGGCCTTTGGACGCTTAGCACAAAAATCGACCGCCCCGATGCGCGAAAAGACCCCGAGCAGGAGCCCGATCGGGCACATGTGCCGGCACCACGCCCGCTTTTTGCGCCCGAAGAAGAACCCCAACGCGATGGCAGCGATCAATATGCTTCCGAAAACGATGGCAATAGCTTCCGCGTGGTCCCGCGCGCCCGTGGTCTGCGCCCACACGGTGACAAAGAGGAAACTGATGATGGGCGTACCCGGCCATCGCACCCATGCGGGGATGGCCAATTGCGGCCCTATCCTATTGGCCCATTCCGAGGCCGCACCCATGGGGCATAGGAGACCGCACCAGCTGCGCCCGGTGAAGATCACGGACAGAAAGACGAGGGGGAACCACACGCTCCAGATGGCGACATTGGCGAAGGCGGCGAAATCGCCGAATGCGGCCGCGTTACTGGACGTTGCCTTCAGCAGCGCGGGCCCGAACAGCAGGGCCATGAAAACAACGAACATGCCGACGTGCACGAGCCAGATTCCGCGCCGGTAGCGGACGAAGAACGCCTCGATGCGTGCAGCCACGCCCGGCAGGGAACTGTAGCGAAGAAAGGGCTGGGAAAGATCGTTTGCATGCGGGTGTGACATTTCGGCCGTATCGCTCATGTTGGTACTTTCCACGACAATTCTATGATGGCTTGCGAGCATATAACGTAGCAGAACCCCCTCTTGATTAAAATCAAGAGGCGATGAAACATACCCCCCTAAAATTATGAAAATTTAAATATCCGCTTTTGGCTATTAGCGGACTCTTTGCTGGCCTGTGAAAAAGGTCCGCTTACCCCCCGAAAGCGGAGGTACCGGCCTTCGCAGCAGACACCGCCACGAAGTCTCAATTCTTCTAATCCTGCTGGGCTAAATACCAATCGAGGATTTGCGCGCCGGTCATGAACACCACGCCGGGCCGGTTGGAGAGTTCTTCGAAGATCTTGCGGAAATATTTGATCCGGTGCGGCACGCCGTGGATATAGGGATGCACCGCCACCGACATCACCCGGACATTGTCTTTGCCTTCTTCATAAAGGACATCGACATAATCCATGGTCCGGTCGTACAGCACCGAGGACACATGCGACTGCGACAGCATGATCGGGATGTCGTTCAATTCCGTCGTATAGGGAACCGAATACAGCTTGCCGGTTTCGGTGTTAATTTCACACGGCTGATCATCGAGGATCCAGTCGGCGGTATATTCGAACCCGGCTTCGACCAGCAGATCCGGCGTCTTTTCGGTTTGCGTCAACCCCGGCCCCATCCAGCCGCGCGGCTGATAGCCGCAGAAATTTTTTATATGTTCGGCGGTCTTGAAGATCGCCTCGCGTTCGTCATCCAACAGGAACATCGCTTTTTGGACGTAACTGTGGCCCAAAAACTCCCATCCGGCCTTGAGCGCGGCTTCGGCGACTTCCGGGTAGACGTCGACGACGGTGGCGTTCAGCGATACCGTCGGCGTGATGGCGAATTCCTTAAGCACCGCCATCAGCCGCCAAATGCCGATCCGCATGCCGTATTCGTACCAGCACCAGTTCGGGATGTCGGGGACATGGCTGCCTTCGCCGGGCGGCGTCAGGATGCGCCGCGGCAGCGGTTCGGTCGGTATCCACTCCTCCAGATTGACCACCGGCCAGACGATGACCCGGCCACCGCCGGGAAGCGTCAGCGGTTTGCGGGTTGCGATGGCCGAATAGGGGATGCGGTCATAAATATCCATGCCGAGAGAGTAACAAAATACTCCGCGCGTTGGAATTACTCCGTGGCAGGCTTTGCCGGGGCCGGCTGGGCCGGCGCGGCCGGCGCGGCCGGGGCGTGCTTGCGGAAACTGCCGTCGAGACAGGCGCCTTTCTCAACCCGCAGGTCTTCATGGATGGTGTCGCCGATGACGTGCGCGGTGGTACTAAATTCGACGACCCGGGCGGTGATGTTGCCGGAGACAAAACCGCGAACCTCGATGCTGTCGGCGGTAATGTTGCCCTCGATCGATCCTTTTTTACCGACCACAATGCTGTCCGCCTCAAGGTCGCCTTTGAGGCTGCCGTCGATATGAACATGGCCGGCGCTGTGCAAGTCACCGGTGATGCTGAGGCTGTTGCTGATAACCGAGGCCGGGGCCGCCTGTAGGGCCTGGACTTCCTGCTTGACTGCTGATCTCGGCATGGCTTCCCCCTGGTATCGATGCGGTTTCGGCTTTTATAGCAGATCATCCCCGCCGCCGCCATCGATGAACCGCTAAGGGCCGGCCTTAGACCTTAAGCGCGCATTTAATCAATGCTAGGGATTAGCAGGAACGTGGCGAAATACGGGATTTGCCCAACCCCGGCAGGAAAGCCTTAGCCTCAACCCGTCTCCATAACGTCACCGATCACAAAGCCTAGCTTAAAGTACCCTTGTACAAATTGCTCAGAAGCACCACTCCATTCTGGGTTAGGCGCGTAAGCGTGAACTCACCAACGAACTGATCCTCGTAACTAAGGCCCGCTCTT
>DASCOC010000181.1:0-4306 GCA_036011805.1 Rhodospirillales bacterium | reverse complement strand
CAACCACCAACGCCACCGCCGCGAATTCAAGGAAAACACGCGGGAGTTTCATGCCATGCCCTATGGGGATTATTATATATGGGGTGCCACCGCCGGCATGTTGTTCAACCTTTACGAAGTTTTGCGAAAATAGATGACCCGAATTTTTTTCACCTATGTACTGCCGCTGGTCCTGCCGACGGCGATTTATATGATCTGGGTCTGGCGGGCACGGCGAAACCACGACCACGATGGCGATGACGCCCTGCCGGAATTGCGTAAGGGGCCGTTGTTCTGGAGCCTGGTTGCCGGTTTCGTTTTGATGACGGCGGGGCTGGTCAGCATTGCCCTCACCTCCGGTGACCCGCCGGACAGCGGCGTTTACCAATCACCGCGCCTGGAAGACGGCAAGATCGTGCCACCCAGCTACAAGAAAAACTGAACACGGCACTGATACCAAGGATCGTTGATATTCGTCATGGTCTCCTTGAACGCCACCTATGGTCCGACCGGCAAGCTTTCACCGCAGCCGTGGCTGCGTGCACCGGAAACCCTTGCCGTCCTCGACGCGCTGACGGCAAAAGGCACCGAGGTTCGTTTCGTCGGTGGCTGCGTGCGCGACGCGCTGGCCAACCGCTCTCCGCAGGATGCCTTGTCAGGTGCGGTCAGTGGCGACGTTGATCTCGCCACCCCGGACCCGCCGGAAACCGTCGTCCAGTTATTACAGGACGCCGGCATCAAAGCCATCCCCACCGGCATCGAGCACGGCACCATCACCGCCTTAATCGGCGATAAAAAGTTCGAGGTCACGACACTCCGCCACGACGTCGAAACCGACGGTCGGCGGGCAACGGTGGCCTTTACCGACGATTGGATCGCCGACGCCGGCCGCCGGGATTTGACCATCAACGCCCTGTCGGCGACACCGGACGGCGATGTCTATGATCACTATGAAGGGATCAGCGACCTGGCCCATGGACGCATCCGCTTTGTCGGCATTGCCGGCGAGCGGATCACCGAAGACGTGTTACGGCTGTTGCGTTTTTTCCGCTTTTACGGCCTGTTCGGACGGCCGCCGCCGGATCCGGACGCGCTGGCCGCATGTCGCATTCACGCCGACAAGCTGCCTGGGCTTTCCGGGGAACGGGTGAGGGACGAATTATTCAAAATCATGCTGGTGTCCGACCCCGCCGAACTGGCGGTGATGATGCGTGGTCTCGGCGTTTTCGATCACATCCTGATGGAAGCCGGCGACGTCGGGCGTCTGAGGATGACCGCCTGGCTGGAATCCCGCGCCATCAAGATAGCTACCGTGGCGCCTAATTCGCTCCGGCGGCTGGCGGCATTGATCGACACCGACGCCGAGGGCGCCGAGGCCGTTGCAACACGGCTCAGACTTTCCAACCGGCAGACGCTTCGCCTCGTCACCCTGGTGGCGCCGCCGGTTGAAATCACCCCGGATATTGGCGGTCCGGCCATTCACCGGGCGCTGCACCGGCTCGGTACTGAGGTCGTTCGCGATTTGACCCTGCTGGCGTGGGCCAGGGAACTGGCGATCACACCGCGGCTGCCGACCGGGCGCACGCAAGCGTGGATCAGCCTGTTGGAGGATTGCGACGACTGGCAAGAAGCAGTGTTTCCGCTGACCGGCGAGGACGTAATGGGGATGGGGGTCACCGAAGGGCCGCGCATCGGCGCATTGATGGCCGACGTCGAGGACTGGTGGGAAGGCGGCGATTTTACCGCCGACCGAAACGCCTGCCTGGATAAGCTGCAATCGCTGTTGGCCGGGAAGTAGGCCGGCGAGTGAAGCCTTATTATTTGGGCTGTGCCACGTAGCGCAAATAGGGTTTATCGGCGCGCCAGCCGTCGGGGTATTTCTCCTATATTACCCCCTTGCATCCCCTCAAGTCCGACCTTCTTCAGCGCCTTTTTCTGGCGTTTCGCCATCGCTTGCGCGTCGAAGCCGGCGATCAGTTCGTGGAACAGGCGGTGCCAATTGACCTCGGCATTGATGCGCATGAAAACGCTGCCCAGACCGATGGCGGCGCGGTCGACAAGCACGAATTCCTTCGGCGGCGCGACACCACCTAAGCGGTGCAGTTCGCGGTGCACCTCGGCGGCGACGCCGGCACCGTAATAGGCGTTGTCGGTATCCTGGATGCGGCGCACCTTGTCTTCCAGCAGCGGCGTATAGAGGTATCGGGCCCATTTGTTGAGGGCTTCGAGCATGTCGCGGCCGGGCGTCTCGAAACCCCAGGATTCGTAAGCGTGCACCGCGAGGGCGGTGTCGTCATCGCGGAGCGCATGGTAGAGGTCGATGACGCCGCCGATGAAATGCGGCTTGAACACCCGGATGCAGCCGAAATCGAGGAGGTTGAGCGCGCCGTCTTCGCGCACCGTGTAATTGCCCGGATGGGGGTCGCCGTGGATGACGCCGTAACGGTAAAAGGGCGTGTACCAGGCCCGGAACATGTTGAGCGCGACTTGGTTGCGGTTTTCCGGGTGTTCGTCGACGTAGTTCAACAACCGCTGCCCGTCCAGCCAGGTCATCGTCAACAGCCGCCCGGTCGACAAGTCCGCCACCGGCTCGGGAACGTGGATGGCATCTTCCCCCGCCAGCATCAGCCGGTAGAGGTTAATGTTCAGGGCTTCGCGCACATAATCCAGTTCCTCGTGCAGGCGTTCGTTCAGCTCGTCGTGAATCCCGTCCGGGTTGATGGCTTGGTCATAACGCCGGTAAATGGCGAAGATCAACTTCAACTGACGCAAGTCTGCCTCGACGGTGGATCCCATATCCGGGTATTGGAGCTTGCAGGCCAAGACCCGGCCCTGATGGTCACGGGCCTTGTGGACCTGGCCCAGCGAGGCGGCATAAGCGGCCTGGTGCTCGAAATCCTGGAACCGGTTCATCCAATCCGGCCCCAGTTCGGTGGCCATGCGGCGCTTGACGAAGGCCCAGCCCATCGACGGTGCATCGGCCTGCAGGTGGACCAACTCGCCGGCATATTCCGGCGGCAGCACGTCCGGCACGGTCGCCAGAATCTGCGCCAACTTCATCACCGGCCCCTTGAGCCCGCCTAAGGCCGTGCGCAATTCGGCGGCGTGCGCATCCCGGTCCAGGGTAAGGCCCAAATAACGGCTGCCGGCGACGCGGGTGGCCAACCGCCCGGCGGCGGCGCCGACCCGGGCGTACCGCTGGACCCGGCCGCTCAGGGAACTTTCTTCGGCCATTTCAGGCGGCCCGGGCCCCGGTTTCTCCTGCGCCCCGGCAGGTCGTTTCCAACTGTTCGGCGAAGCGCAGGCCCTTGTCCAGGGCGGCCATGGTCTTGGCCATGTCGTCGCTGTCGTCGCCCAGCCACACCCTGAAGGCGTTGGCGTAGATCAGACCCAGCCCCTTGATGCGGGCGGGGCCCAGCAGGCTCCGGGTTTTGATGCCGGCGCCGTCCAGCATCCGCGCCATCGAACACCACATACTTGGCCCCGTTACCAGTACCGCCGCCGGGTCGCACCAAGCCTCCCGGGCGATGGCGGCGACGGCGGGCTTCAACGGGTTAAGGGCGTCGAAGCGGCGCATCAGCAGGTCGAACAGGCGGTCGCGGTGCGATGAGCCCTCGTCGGCGCCGTCCTTCAGGGCCTGGTCGTCGATGCGCCGGATCAGGCCTTGCAGGATCGCCGCCTTGTGGGGGAATTGGGCGCGGACGTCTGCGACATCGAGCCCGGTTTCCTCGGCAATGGCGGCGAGCGTCAACCGCCGCCAGCCCAGCGAGACAGACAGCTCAAGGGCGGCATCGATGATGCGGTCGGCCGGATCGGCCTTTTTTTTCCGCCGCGGGCGCTTTTTGCCGGTGCCGGTGGGGCGGGGCTTGTCTTTTTTGCTGGCGGCCATGGTATTCCAACTTTGGTCACAAGGGGGTTAAAACCCTTGCGGATTATAGCAAAATAGGGCGGGTCCAGATACCGGCAAAGGCGGAAGCCGGCAATATCGCCGTTTAGGTGCATCTCCGGCGTTCCGGGACCGAACTTACCTTCGCCCGTGTAACTTTTTAATAGGCGGTGAACGCGGTCTGCTGTCAGAATAGGCGTGACGGTTTTTTTTGAGGAAATGGCGGATGAAAACGGTGCTGTTGGTCGACGATGACCCGATGATCCTGAGCTTCCTTAAGGCCCACTTCGAAAGCCGCGATTTCCAGGTGAGCCTGGCTGGTCGGCCCCCATTGAGTGGTCCAACATGAATGTTAGTGCATGACCGGTTCCTGGTCCATCGGGATGATGGTTTCCGGAGCCGGTGGGCGGTAGCCCAATGCACTGTGGGGCCTCTTCGTGT
>DASCOC010000180.1:0-9550 GCA_036011805.1 Rhodospirillales bacterium | reverse complement strand
CTCAGAACCCCATCTTTCGATTCACCCATCGGATGAGCCATATCAACATCCCAAATCCGCCTATAACGTAATGATTCTTATAGCAGAATCATGATGAAAGGTCAGTTAAAGGTGTGGTCATTTGGGAAATGGGGGTTAAGATTCGGCCGGCGTTCGTTCTTGCTCCGATTCGCCTTCCGGGTCGCGCAGAACGTAGCCCCTGCCCCAAATGGTTTCGATGTAGTTTTCGCCGCCGGTGGCGGTGGCCAGCTTCTTGCGCAGTTTGCAGATGAAGACATCGATGATCTTCAATTCCGGCTCGTCCATGCCGCCGTAAAGGTGATTGAGGAACATCTCCTTGGTCAATGTCGTTCCTTTGCGTAAGCTCAACAGTTCGAGGATTCCGTACTCCTTGCCGGTCAGGTGGACGGCTTGGCCGTCCACTTCAACGGTATGGGCATCCAGATTGACACTCAGCCTGCCCGTGCGGATGATCGACTGAGCGTGTCCCTTGGAACGGCGGACGATGGCCTGGATGCGGGCCAACAATTCTTTCTTGTCGAAGGGCTTGGTCAGATAATCGTCGGCGCCGATGCCCAGCCCCCTGACCTTGTTCTCCGATTCCCCGAGCCCGGAGAGGATGAGAACGGGGGTTTCTATGCGGCTGTCCCTGAGCCTTCTCAGAACCTCCAGGCCATTGATGTCGGGGAGCATCAAATCGAGGACGATGATGTCGTAATCGTAAAGCTTGCCGATTTCCAGGCCGTTCTCGCCGAGATCGGTGGAATCGACCACCATCCCCTCGGATTTGAGCATCATCTCGACGCTTTGCACCGTTACTGGATCGTCTTCGACCAGGAGTACGCGCATGGCTGGTCCTGGAGCATTGTTTAACCATATACGTTAACTTATCTTAACATAAATGGAGGGAACAAGACATTCAAGGTCAGCTTGTCGCCAGGGCCGGCAAACGACAGCGGGCACGGATTTTACCAAACCTTAAAGACTCCCTTTCCATACTCAGGGTGACTATATTTCTGGTGTTGCCGGAACCGGTTTTCCGGGGCATCGAGCGAGGCTTTTCCGTTGACCGTTTTCACCAACAACATCGTCAACGAAGTGCGCCGCCTAACGGATTATCAGGTCCACGGCCAAGTCACCGCCGTCATCGGTATGATGGTCGAGGTGGATGGCGTCGAGGGATCTTTGTTCATTGGCGATCACTGCCGTGTCGTTGGCCGCGACGGGCTC
This sequence comes from Rhodospirillales bacterium, assembly GCA_036011805.1. Classification (GTDB taxonomy): domain Bacteria; phylum Pseudomonadota; class Alphaproteobacteria; order Rhodospirillales; family Casp-alpha2; genus Casp-alpha2. The sequence goes on along the minus strand of DASCOC010000180.1, from coordinate 8,320 downwards.
CATGTGATCTGCGAGGTTGTGGGGTTTCGCCAAGGCCGCGCCTTGTTGATGCCGTTTGGTTCGCTCGCCGGCATCGGTTTGGGGTGCCGGGCCGAGATCACCGCCACCGATCCGGCCATTTATCCCGGCGAACTTTGGCTTGGGCGCGTCATCAACGCTTTCGGCGAGCCGGTCGACGGCAAGGGGCCCTTGCCCACCGGCTCGCTCGCCTATCCGGTACACAGCCCGCCGCCGCCGGCCCATGCCAGGCAACGGGTGGGCGGCAAGATCGATCTCGGCATTCGCGCCATGAACACCTTTCTGACTTGCTGCCGGGGCCAACGCATGGGCATTTTTTCCGGTTCCGGGATCGGCAAGTCGACGGTTTTGTCGATGATGGCGCGCTACACCAATGCCGAAGTGACCGTCATCGGCTTGGTCGGTGAACGCGGCCGCGAGGCGCGCGAATTCATCGAGGACGATCTCGGCCCCGAGGGCATGCGCCGTAGCGTCGTCGTCGTCGCCACCTCCGATCAATCTCCCCTCCTCCGCCGTCAAGCGGCCTATATGACGATGGCCGTGGCGGAATTTTTCCGCGATCGGGGAAACGATGTCCTTTGCCTGATGGACAGCATTAACCGTTTCGCCATGGCGCAGCGGGAAATCAGCCTTTCCATCGGCGAACCTCCCGCTTCCAAGGGCTATACACCCTCCGTCTTCGCCGAACTGCCGAGGCTCCTCGAACGGGCCGGACCGGGGACCGGAGACAAAGGCAGCATCACCGGCCTGTTTACGGTGCTGGTGGAAGGGGACGACCATAACGAGCCCGTTGCCGACGCCGTGCGCGGCATTCTCGACGGCCATGTGGTTCTCGACCGGGCCATCGCCGAGCGTGGCCGCTACCCGGCCATCAACGTCCTGCGGAGCGTCTCCAGAACCATGCCCGATTGCAATAGCGACATTGAAAACGCCATCGTCACCCGCGCCCGCCAGATTCTCGCCACTTACGAGGATATGGCGGAACTGATCCGTTTGGGTGCCTACCGTCAAGGCAGCGATCCCCTGGTCGACGAAGCCGTTCATTTTTTCCCGGCTATCGACGGTTTCCTTAGACAGGAAATAAACGAGAAAACCGGCCTTGCCGACTGCTACCGGATGATGGGCGAGATCCTTGGCATGCGGGATGCCGGCGAGCAGGCTGGAGCTCCACGGCCCGGCGGCCCCGCGCCGGCGGCCCCGCCGGAAGCCGGCGAAGGTTCGCCCGCCTCCGAAGAAGCAACGCCAGTCACGCCGGGTCCCCGGCCGGCTTTGGATCTGCGGGCGGCGAACGTACTGCAGACGACCGATGAAAACAGAGGGACGTGAATCCCGGGATGGGCTTGAAACGTGGCCAATGAATTACACAGCCTGATCCGTCTCCATCGGTGGGGTGTCGACGAAAAGCGCCGCCGGCTGGCGGAACTGCTCCGATTTGTCGCCGGTCTGGAAGACCGGGGCCGGCGGCTCGAGGCTGAAATCAAGAACGAGCAGGCGGTCGCCGGGGCGTCGCCGGTGGAAGTCGGATTCATCTATGGAAATTACGCCGAGGCGGTGATCGGGCGCCGCCAACGGATCGCCGGATCCATCGCTGGAACGGAGGTCGAAATCGCCGCCGCCCGCGAGGAACTCGGGGATGCCTACCGGGAACTCAAAAAATACGAAATCGCCCAGGACGAGCGCGACAAGCGCCAGGCCGAGGAATTGTCCCGCAAGGAACAGATCATCCTGGACGAACTGGGAATCAAGGGTTTTTTGCAAAAGCGGCTAGTGTCCTGACAGAACGAACCATCAAAACATTACAATTTAGTTGTTACAGGAGACTAGACGTTCCAGCCAGTTGCGCGGCTCGGTCTGGCGAACGGTGTCGATCAACAGGTCGTGCTCTACGCCCAACTGCCAGGCCAAGGCCTTGTCATCGGGGTTTTGGTGGAGCCGCTCGAAGTTTTCGACCATGGACAGTGCGTTCGCCTCGTCCGTATAGAAGCCTTCCTTGGTCAGTGCGGCGCGACGGCAATAGATCAGGCGTGCCATCTGATACAAATCGTATTCGGGGTGGTATTGCAGCCCCCAGAACATGCCGTTCCCGTGATGTATGCTCAGTGCCTGAACACGGGTGAATGCATTGCCCGCGAGAACTTCGGCGCCCGGCGGCAAATGCGTGACTTCATCAAAATGGCTGACATAACCGTCAAACGTGATGGGCTTGTTTTCATAAAATGGATGGCCGCGTCCCGTGGGACTCAAGGTGATCTTGCGCCCGATGCCCATTTCGCGCCCGCGCGGATTGGCGGCGACGGCACCCCCCGCGACGACGGCGGCAATCTGAATGCCCCAGCAGGTGCCGAATTGCGGTACGCCCACCCGATAGGCTTCACGGGCCAGTTCGATATGGCGCCGCACACGCTTATCGCTGTCGTCGTGGATGGTCAGCGAACAGCCGGTCCACGCGAGACCATCAAAATCGCCAAGTCCAGTTCCGTCTGGCAGGGCGGTCCCGGGGTCGGACGGAAACACAATCTCGAAGCTGGCCCGAGGGCAGATGCCGCTCAACATCGCGACGTACAAATCCCCCGCCGTGTCCATGCCGCAACCGGCCAGGTTATCGCGATCGTCTTTGGGATAGCCGTCGATGACAAGGATGCGGGGAGCGTCGTGTGCCATGGCGTATCTCCTGGCGGTGCGTGCTCAAATGCCGTGGGTACAGCATATTTCACCCAGTTATATACGTGCAATGTTTCCGTGAAATGACCGGTTGGAGATGGCTTACTCCAGGCGTCCGCATAGCGGGCTTTTTTTTGTTCCCGTGTGGAACAGGTAGCGGGATAATAAGGGAAGAACCAACGATGTTTTAGAGCAAGGCAAAAAAATTCACGGGTGTTTTGGATAGCGCCAGTTTGGCCATGGCGGCGGCGCGAAGGACTGACGCCGGAACTCAACACCCTGTCTTTGCTGTTAATGACGGTGTCGGGTGGATTGGCGTTATCAGGCGTGTTTTTTTACAGCATGACCGGAATTTATTGGTGAAGGGCTTGCGCCATGACTGAAGAGCATCCCGCTTTCCTGCCGAGGATTATCGGCCACCGAGGTGCCTGCGGCAGCGCCCCGGAAAACACCTTGGCATCCATTGCCCGCGCCATCGAATTGGGTGCACGGGCGGTGGAGTTCGACGTCACCATCAGCCGTGACGGCCACCCAGTGGTCATGCACGACTTCAATCTGGACCGCTGTTCCGACGGCCATGGCCCGGTGGTGCTGAAAACCGCCGAGGAAATCGCCACCTTGGACGCGGGCGGGTGGTTTGCCCCTGAATTCAAGGGCGAACACATTCCGTTGCTGAGCGACGCGCTTGAACTCGTGGCATCGAAGGGCGTCGCATTGAACCTGGAAATCAAACCCACCTTGGGTTGGGAAGAACCCACGGCGCGCGCCGTGGCCGCCACCCTGAAAAGTAAGTGGCCCGCCGACGCGCGCATTCTGGTGTCGTCCATGAGCACCCCGGCGCTGGACGTCTTTGGCGATTTGATGCCGGACACCCCCTTGGGCCTCATCGTCTACGCCGTGCCCGGTCAGTGGCGCGAACTCCTCGACCGCCACAACTGCCTGAGCCTGCATTGCTACTCGGCCTTTGTCACCAAGGAGCTGGTCGATGGGGTGCACGCCAGTGGCCATCGGCTGCATGTTTACACCGTCAATGACCCGGTCGAGGCCGGGGCCCTGTTCAACATGGGCGTGGACTCGGTGTTCACCGATCATCCGGACCGGCTGCTGGCCGCTCGCATCGTCACGGGCAAAGAGGCGCCGCGATGAACGGCATACTTCGGACCATCACCCCTGTCGACAACAGCGTCTATGCCGAACGGCCCTTATCGGGAGCATCTGACATTGACGCCGCGCTGAGCAAAGCCGTCCGCGCCCAGGCCGCTTGGGCCACTGTTGATCTTGCCGAACGTCAACACCTGCTGTCCAAAGCTGTCGATGCCTTTGTCGCCAAGGGCGATGACATCGCGCGGGAGATCACCTGGCAGATGGGTCGCCCGATCAGTCAGACGCCCGGCGAGGTGCATGGCTTCGAGGAACGCGCCCGCCACATGTTGGCCATCGCGCCGACGGCACTGGGCGATATCACGCCCGAGCCGACGGATGGCTTGAAACGATTCATCCGCCGCGTCCCGTTGGGCGTGGTGGCGATCCTAGCGCCGTGGAATTATCCGTACCTGACCGCCGTGAACGGTGTCATCCCCGCCCTGATGGCGGGCAACGCGGTGGTGTTGAAGCATTCACACCAGACGCCGCTCTGCGCGGAACGCCTTGCCGGGGCGTTCGCCGGAGCTGGCCTGCCCGAGGGGGTGTTCCAGTACCTGCACCTGAGCCACGCGGGCGCCGAGCGCCTGATTGCGGACGCACGGGTGAATTTCGTCAACTTCACCGGCTCGGTGGCGGGCGGGCATGCGGTGCAAAAGGCCATCAGCGGCAAGTTCATGGCCGCGGGGTTGGAACTTGGCGGCAAGGATCCGGCTTATGTACGCGCCGATGCGAACCTGGATCACGCGGTCGAGAACCTGGTGGACGGCGCGTTCTTCAATTCCGGGCAGTCGTGCTGCGGGATCGAGCGCATCTATGCCCACGCCGATGTTTACGATGACTTCGTCGAAGGCTTCGCGGATCTGACGCGCCGCTACCGCCTGGGCGATCCCACCGATCCGGATATCAACCTGGGGCCGATGGCGCGCACCTCCGCGGCCGACTTCGTGCGCGGCCAGACCGGCGACGCCCAAGCCCAGGGCGCGCGGGCGCTGATCGACCCGGCCGCCTTCGCCGCGCACCGCGACGGCACGCCGTACCTCGCCCCTCAGGTTCTGGTCAATGTGGACCACGCCATGCGGGTGATGACCGAGGAAAGCTTCGGCCCCTTGGTCGGCATCATGAAAGTCGGCAATGACGACGAAGCCGTATACCTGATGAACGACAGTGCATTCGGGCTCACCGCGTCGGTGTGGACGGCGGACGTGGCCGCCGCGCAAACCATCGGCGCGCGGGTCGATACCGGCACCTTTTACATGAACCGCTGCGATTACCTGGACCCGGCGCTGGCCTGGACCGGGGTGAAACATTCGGGGCGCGGTTGCACCCTTTCGGTGGTTGGCTACGAAAGTCTGACCCGGCCGAAAAGTTTCCACCTGCGCACCAGCATCTAAGAGGGCCTGGCCATGAGCAAAGTCATTTCCGGCAACTGGAACTATCCGACCTCCGTGACCTTCGGGCCCGGTGCGATCCAGACTCTGCCCGACGCCTGCCGCCAACTGGGAATGACATGCCCGCTGCTGGTCACCGACGCGGGGCTTAAGGACCTGCCGATGATCGGCGCGGCCCTGGACTCCGTTCCAGGCGCGGGGCTTTACGCGGACGTCAAGGGCAACCCTGTCGGGGCCAACGTCAACGGCGGCGTGCAAGCCTATCTGCAAGGCGGGCATGATGGGGTCATCGCGTTCGGCGGCGGCAGCGCCCTGGACGTCGGCAAGGCGGTTGCCCTGATGGTTGGCCAGGACCGCCCGCTGTGGGATTTCGAGGACGTTGGCGACAACTGGACTCGGGTCAAGACCGAGGGGCTGGCCCCGGTGGTGGCGGTGCCGACCACGGCGGGCACCGGATCGGAGGTCGGGCGCGCCAGCGTTATCGCCACCGACGACAGGCATGAAAAGAAGATCATCTTTCACCCGCGTATGATGCCGGAGCGGGTGATTGGCGATCCGGATTTGACGGTGGGCCTGCCGCCCCATATCACGGCGGCGACCGGGGTGGATGCGTTCGTCCATGGCTTCGAGGCCTTGTGCGCGCCGGGCTACCACCCCATGGCCGACGGCATCGCGGTGGAGGCCATGCGCCTGATCGCCGACGCCCTGCCGCGCGCGTTCCGCGATGGGACCGACATCGAAGCGCGCGCCGACATGCTGGCCGCGGCGTCCATGGGCGCGACCGCTTTCCAGAAGGGCCTGGGCGGCGCGCATGCGTTGGCGCACGCCATCGGCGGCATGTACGACCTGCATCATGGCCTCGCCAACGCCGTGTTGCTGCCCTATGTAATGGTGGCCAACCGCGACGCCATTGGCGACGCGGTCGAGCGCGTCGCCCGGGTCCTGGCGCTGCCCGATCCGGGGTTCGACGCGGTGCTGGACTGGGTCCTGGCGTTCCGCGAGCAGCTCGCCATTCCCCACACCCTGGGCGAGTTGGACCTGAACGCGGATGAGGCCGCCACCGTTGGCCAGCGCGCCGCTCGGGACCCATCCGCTGGCGGCAACCCGGTGGCGCTGGACGCCCAGGACTACGGAGCGATCTACCACCGCGCTCTGACGGGGTCCATCTAACGAACTTATCTTGCCTTCGCTAGCTGTGGAGTTTCATAAGGTTGTTCACGTCCAAGCCTGATCGGCTGACGGGTGTTTTTCCTTTTATCCCGGCATGATGCCGGCGCCCATTGTAATGATGCCCCCCGGCCACCGCTTTCGGGCGGCAAGCCGGCATTCACAAGTGCAAGAGCTTGCCGCGTCGCGCCGCCGCCAATTGCCCGTCAATCGATGATGCCGATGTAAGGCAGGTGGCGGTAGTTCTCGGCATAGTCGATGCCGTAACCGACGATGAACACGTCGTCGACGGTGAAGCCGACGAAATCGGCGGCAAAATCAATTTTCCGCCGGCTCGGTTTGTCGACAAGCGCGCAGGTCCAAACCCTGGCGGCGCCCTTGCCGGCGAGCAGGCTCTTGGCATAATCGAGGGTCCGCCCGGTATCGACGATGTCATCGACCAAAAGAAACCGCCGCCCGGCGACGTCTTCCGGCGCGCCGCCGATCAGACGCGGCGCGCCGGAACTTTCCTTGCCGTGGCCGTAGCTGCTCAGCTTCATGAACTCGATCCGGGGGGCGAGGCCGGCGCGGTCGAGAACGCGGATCAGATCGGCGACGAACACGAAGCTTCCCGTGAGCAGGCCGACGATGGCGAAATCGCCGGCCACGGCCACGGCGATTTCCCGGGCGAGCTCTTCCACCCGCCGGGCGATTTCGGTTTCGTCGAAAAGCTTGCTGACCAAGACCCAGTTTCCTTTCACTCCTTATAAGCGGACTTTCGAAAGTTCCCATGCTTTCGAAAATCCTAAAAAGCCGGCGCCGAAGCGGCCATCAACCGGCATTATGTACGGAAAATACATTATATAAAGAAATGGTCGGCGGCGGCGGCGGCCGGAAACGACCCGGATGATCCGAAAGGCCGGAAACGTTGGCAATGAACGCAATCTCAACCTTCATTGAACACCTGCCCAAGGCCGAACTCCACTTGCACATCGAAGGTACGCTCGAACCCGGGCCGATGTTTGAAATGGCGGCGAGAAACGGCGTCGAACTGCCCTATGCGTCTATCGACGAGCTCGAGGCCGCCTATGATTTCGGCGATCTCGATGATTTCCTCGGCCTCTATTATCGGGGCATGTCGGTGCTCGTCCGCGAACGGGACTTTTACGACCTGACCTGGGCGTATCTGCAAAAAGCCCGCCGACAAACGGTCCTGCACGCTGAAATCTTTTTCGATCCGCAGGCCCACACCGGCCGCGGCGTAGCCTTTTCGACGGTCATCGACGGCATCCATCGGGCTTTGCTCGACGGCGAGGAGAAGCTCGGCGTGAGCGCCAAGCTGATCATGTGCTTCCTGCGCCACCTTGAAGAAGACGATGCCATGCAAACCCTCGACCAGGCACTCGCCTACAAAGACCGGATAGCCGCCGTCGGCCTCGATTCTTCCGAACTCGGCCACCCGCCCGGCAAATTCAAGGCGGTGTTCGCCCGCGCCCGCGCCGAGGGCTTCCTTGCCGTCGCCCATGCCGGCGAGGAAGGACCCGCCGAATACGTCTGGGAGGCCTTGGACATACTCCGAGTTGTCCGCATCGATCACGGCATCCGTTCGCTGGACGATGCCCGGTTGACGAGACGCTTGGCCGATACCCGCCTGCCCCTGACCTTGTGCCCGCTGTCGAATTTGAGATTGGGGGTGGTCAAGGACATGCCGAGCCACCCGTTGCGGGAAATGATGCAAAAAAACCTGTTGGTGACGGTCAATTCCGACGATCCGGCTTATTTCGGCGGCTATCTGAACGAAAATTACCGGGCCGTCCAGGAGGCGTTGGGGTTGACCGTGAAGCAGCTCCACGCCCTTGCCAGAAACTCGTTCCTGGCGTCCTTTCTCGGCGCCCCTTCGAGGCAAGCCCTGATCGCCAGGCTCGACGACTACGTGGCGCGAAGGGCGCCGTCACTCGGCGACG
>DASCOC010000179.1:0-3758 GCA_036011805.1 Rhodospirillales bacterium | reverse complement strand
GGTAAAGGCCGTCGTTGGAAATGAACGCCAAACTGTCGACTCCAATATGCTTGGCCATGGCTTCCAGATCGTATTGGGCAGCCAGCAGTTCTTTTTGTTGGGGGGTGTCAATGCCGTAGAAGCAGGGGTGGGCCGTCGGCGGGCTGGATATCCGCATGTGCACTTCTTTGGCCCCGGCGCTGCGGACCATTTCGACGATCTTGACGCTGGTGGTGCCGCGAACAATGGAATCATCCACCAACACCACCCGTTTGCCCTTCAGGCCCGCCGCGTTGGCGTTGTGTTTCAGACGTACGCCGAGATGGCGGATTTGATCGCTGGGTTCGATAAACGTGCGTCCGACATAGTGATTGCGGATAATCCCCAATTCGAACGGAACCTTGGCTTGGCGGGCATAACCGATGGCCGCCGGCACGCCGGAATCGGGAACCGGCACCACCAGGTCGGCCTCGACGTGTGTTTCGCGGGCCAATTCGGCGCCGATGGCCTTGCGCACGTCATAGATGCTACGGCCTTCCATGACGCTGTCGGGCCTGGCGAAGTAAATATATTCAAAAATACAGAACCGGTTGGGGGACTTGTTGAAAGGTTTCAGGCTATGCAGGCCTTTGTCATCGATAACGACGATCTCTCCGGGTTCCACATCGCGGACGAATTCGGCGCCGATGATGTCCAGCGCGCATGTTTCCGACGACAATATCCAGGCATCATCCAACCTTCCCAAGACCAAAGGCCGGACCCCATACGGATCGCGCAGACCGATCATTTTTTTCTGGGTAATGGTGAGCAGGGAATAGGCGCCTTCGACCTGGCCTAGGGCATCGGTAATGCGGTCGACGACGCGCCCATATTCGCTGATCGCGATCAGGTGAATGATGGTTTCGGTGTCGCTGGTGGACTGGAAGAGGCAACCTCGTTGGACTAGTTCCTTGCGAATCTTATAGGCATTGGTGAGATTACCGTTGTGGGCGACGGCAAGGCCGCCGAACTTGAAATCGGCGAATAACGGCTGAATATTACGGAGCACGGTGCCGCCGGTAGTCGAATAGCGGACGTGGCCAATGGCCATGTTGCCTTTAAGCTGGGACATGGTTTCGGTCGAATTGAAGTTGTCGCCGACCAGTCCCAACGCCCGGTGGCTATGGAACTGTTCATCGTCGTAGGCGACGATGCCGGCGGCTTCCTGGCCCCGGTGCTGCAAGGCGTGCAGGCCAAGGGCGGTATGGGTGGCGGCATCAACCATGCCGTAGATACCGAACAGGCCGCATTCCTCCTCTGGGAGCAGGAGGTCCTTACTGGTTTTTGATGTTGTCATGTAGGCGATCCATTTGCTGGAGCTCTTTATCACCGTAGCCATCAGGGTCTTCGGTGTTCCCACTTTTCGGCTGGGGCATCACCAAATCCTGCGTGACCTTACGTTTGCCGACGGGTTTCTTGTCCTTTTTTGCATCTTTTCCGTCGGCGTCCTCGCCGCCAGCCCCCGTTATGGCACCAAGGTTTTCAGGAATCAACGCTGCTAATGCCACCGCCCCCGGCGCAATCAGTTCCATGGACCGTGCTTCGCGGACCCATTTGGGCTGTTGGTCCTCTGGATAGACCATGCCTAAGCCGACATAACCAACCACCACGATGAGGGCGCCGCGGGCCAAACCGAACAAAAAACCCAGCGACCGGTCGACGGCGCCAAGCGCGCTGTCCTTGACCTTTTTCGATATCCGCCGCGTCAACAAGGAGAGAAAGACCAAGGCGACGACAAAGATGATGATGCCGGCTGCGAAGTCGGCGAGGATGTTAATGGTGGTCAGTTGCCGGGCGAAGGGCTGGGCAATGGGAAAGCCGTAGAAGGTGGCGAAAATAGCCCCGATCCAGCCGGCGATGGATAAAACCTCGTGAACCAGACCTCGCATATAGGCGAACACCGCCGAAATCAGCAGCAATATCCCGACGCCGATATCCAGGGCATTGACGATGGCTGGGGCGATGGTGGGGTCGACGGGATTATCCATGTCAGGATTGCTTTCGAACTTGACTGATGGCGGCCGGGGCGGATTCGGCGCCGTCAGCGAACAGGGAAAGCAGGTCTTCGACACGGGAGACTTCGGAGATTTTCATGCCTCCTTCACGGGGTTTTTTTTCAGTTTTGGATCGCGGTGGGGTCGGAATAACGGCGCGGCTGAAGCCCAGCTTCGAGGCTTCCTTGAGACGGGCATTGATTTGCGGGACGGCGCGAATTTCACCGGAAAGTCCGATTTCTCCAAAGACCACGGTTCCCGGCGGCATGGGGACGCCGCTTAATGATGACATCAAGGCGGCGGCAACGGCCAGATCTGCGGCCGGCTCGCTAATCTTCAAGCCGCCGGCGACGTTCATGTATACATCCATGCCGCCAAGGGCCAGTCCGGCACGGGTTTCGAGAACCGCCATGATCATTGCCAATCTGCCGGAATCCCAGCCGACCACTGCACGCCTTGGCGTTCCCAGCGACGACGGCGTGCTGAGCGATTGGATTTCCACTAACAGCGGGCGACTTCCTTCCATGCCGGCGAAGACACTGGCGCCGGCGACCTCGTCCTCTCGGTCGGCCAGGAACAACGCCGACGGGTTGGCGACTTCGGCCAGGCCCTTGCCGGTCATTTCGAACACGCCGATTTCGTCGGTCGGCCCGTACCGGTTCTTGACCGATCTTAAAATCCGGAATTGATGGCTGCGGTCGCCTTCGAAATAAAGCACGGTATCGACCATGTGTTCCAATATTCGGGGGCCGGCGATCTGCCCCTCCTTGGTGACGTGGCCGACCAGGATTAAGGCGAACCCGCGGCGCTTGGCCAGGCGGATCAATTCCTGGGCCGAAGTGCGAACCTGGGCGACCGTGCCGGGCGCCGAATCAAGACTGTCCACGAACATGGTCTGGATGGAATCGATAATCACCAAGTCCGGGCCTCCGGCATCGTCCAGCGAGGAGGCGATATCACGAACCGATGTCGCCGCCGCCAAGTCGACGGTGGCATCGGCGACGCCCAGGCGGTCGGCGCGCAGCCTGAGTTGGTCAATGGCTTCTTCACCGGAGATGTAGACCGGTTTCTGGGACGTTGAAACCGCGGCCGCGACTTGCAAAAGCAGCGTCGATTTGCCGATGCCGGGGTCGCCGCCGACCAATAAAGCCGATCCGGCGATCATGCCGCCGCCGGTGACGCGGTCAAATTCCTTGATTCCACTGACTTGCCGGGGCGGGTGTTCGGTTTCGCCTTTGAGTCCCTGGAATTGGATCTTGCGGCCCTTTTTCCGGCCCAGCCCCTTGGGCGCGGATTCCGGCGCAGCTTCTTCGACCAGGGTATTCCATTCCCCGCATCCGTCGCACCGACCCGACCACTTAGGTGAAGAAGCGCCGCATTCCTGACAGACGTAATTCAAGGTTTTTCCGGCCAAGAAAATGTCCTCGGACAATTGGCAAAAGTGATGTTTGTCGTTTACGGGATTCGGTCAATAAACACAAGGTTACCGTGGTTTCCAGGTACCGGCCCCCTAACGGCGGCCTGTTCCCCTGGCCTTACGCCCGAATCGCCGCGTCGATCGGGTCGTCGGCCTTGCCCAACCTCTGGTAAGTCGGTTTTGATTTCCGGCATCAGCCAAATGGTTTCCACAGTAAAATCAGCTTTGGCAGCACCGTGAGTGCCGCCAAAAGGGCGATGAACATTGCCGACGCGGTTAACACACCAAAATAAATCGTCGGGATGAAGTTGGAAAACACCAAGATGGAG
>DASCOC010000178.1:0-4622 GCA_036011805.1 Rhodospirillales bacterium | reverse complement strand
CTAGATAGACATGGCCAAAGTCAACGTCAGCATCCATGGCCGCAATTACGAAGTCGCCTGCGACGATGGCCAGGAAGCCCATCTTTCCAGGTTGGGGGCCTATGTCGACAAACGCATCAATGAACTTTTGGCGGCGGTCGGCGAGGTCGGTGAGGCCCGCCTTTTGGTGATGGTTTCCTTGCTGTTGGCCGATGAATTGTCGGATGTATATGCGGAATTGGAGGTGGCGCGGTCATCGGATGCCGGGGCGACGGCCTTATTGAGCGCCGAAGACGCCTTGAGCGCCAATATCGAGGATCTGGCCGATCGCATCGAGGTCATTGCCGAACGCCTGGAACAAGCATAGATTCACCTGTAGGGCGGTTTCTGCCCAGTTCGTCGCGGCTCGTTTTCCCTGGGGCTTTCTATACCTCGGGAGCTGTCCCTGCCAGGCCCGTGGGCTTGGTATTATGGCGCCCACCTGCAACAGCAGGCCACAGAGGATTCCTTAGCCAACGGCTGGTGTGGGGCCGTCCTATCTTTTTGCCGCAGGCCCCCTCAATGGTCCCCGTTCGATGATCTCATGACATGTCCGTAGACAACGAAAAAAATGAATTGCGCCAAATTGCCAAAGGCAACCGCACAAGACTTGTCAAGGAGGCGGGGGCAGGAAGCGCGCAAAAATTGGCCGACAACTATTTCCAATTGGCCCCATTTTCCGTTGCGGGAACGGCTGATCCGTCCCTGGCGGTTGCCGGCTATTGGCCCATGGCCGAAGAAATCGACGTTCGCCCGTTGATGACAGGGGTGTATGAGACCGGCCGGCCGGTGGCGCTGCCGGTGGTCATCGCACCCGCGGCGCCTTTGATCTTTCGCCGCTGGCAGCCGGAAATGGTACTGGACGCGGGTGTTTTCGGGACCTGTCACCCAGGTCCGCAAGAGCCGGAGATGACGCCTCTTATCCTGTTGGTGCCGTTGCTGGCTTTCGATGATCAGGGCTTCCGGTTAGGTTGGGGCGGCGGCTTTTACGACCGCACCCTTGCGGAATTGAGGGCGCCGGGGTTAAGGGCGGCCCGGTTGGGATCGACGAACCCGGTGGTCGCCGTCGGCGTCGGCTATCATGGACAGCGGGTTGACCACGTGCCACATACGCCGGAAGACGAACCCATGGACTGGATCATCACCGACGAGGGCATTTTGGAGACGCGCCGACAATGAAAATTCTGATATGCGGTGATGTGGTCGGCAAGGCCGGTCGGCGGGTGCTCGAAGATAACCTGCCCGATATCCGACAGCGGTTGGAGTTGGATTTTGTCATCGTCAATGGTGAAAATGCCGCCCATGGCTTCGGCATTACCGACAAGATTTGCGCCGCCTTCTACGCCGCCGGCGCCGACGTGATTACCACCGGCAACCACGTTTGGGACCACCGCGACATCATCAACTACATCGGCGACGACCCCAAGCTGCTGCGGCCGATGAATTTCCCGGACGGAACGCCCGGGGTCGGGTCCGGCATTTATGATGCCGCCGGCGGCCGCAAGGTGATGATTATCCATCCCATGGGACGACTGTTCATGGAACCGATTGATGATCCGTTCGCCGCCGTTGATGATGCGCTCAAAAATCACCGGCTCGGCCACTCGGTGGACGCCATCGTCGTCGATTTCCATTGTGAAGCGACCAGTGAGAAACAAGGGATGGGACATTTTCTCGATGGCCGGGTGTCGGCGGTAGTCGGTACCCATACCCATGCGCCCACCGCCGATGCGCAGGTGCTGCCCGGCGGCACCGCCTTTCTTACGGATATTGGCATGACCGGCGATTATGATTCGGTGATCGGCATGAAAAAGGAAGTGGCGACCAGCCGCTTTACCACCCAGATGCGGCAAGGGCGCCTGGAACCGGCGGAAGGCGTCGCCACGCTTTGCGCCGTTTATGTAGAGACCGACAATGCCACCGGTCTGGCCACCCATATTGCCCCGTTGCGCCTCGGCGGCCGTTTGAAAGAAGAATGGCCGGTCTAAAGCCTTATCCAATCGCCGCACATAGAAACGGCGCCGCTGCACCAGATTAATCTCTGAAGCGCCAAATTAATGACATATTGGTCTGACATTAAGGTGGACGCTAGTCGTGCGTTCACCTACTACATGTAGTATAAGCAGTCGGTAATTTTTCAAAGTTTAGGGGGACGATCGGAAAAATGGCCGGTCATTCAAAATTTAAGAACATTATGCACCGCAAAGGCCGCCAGGATGCCAAGCGGGCCAAGGTTTTTTCGAAGCTGATTAGGGAACTCACCGTGGCCGCGAAATCGGGACTGCCCGACCCGGATATGAACCCGCGCCTGCGCACCGCCATCTCGGCGGCCAAGGCCGCCAACATGCCGGGCGACACCATGAACCGGGCGATCAAGAAAGGCAGCGGCGGTGGTGATGACACCAACTACGAGGAAATCCGTTATGAGGGCTACGGGCCGGGCGGCGTCGCGATCATCATCGAGGCATTGACCGACAACCGTAACCGGACCGCCAGCGAAGTCCGCGCCGCGTTTACCAAATTCGGTGGCAACTTGGGCGAAACCGGCTCCGTCAATTTCATGTTCGACCGGGTCGGCTTGATTGTCTATGGCGCCGCTGCCGCAAGTGCCGATGACATGTTCGAGGCTGCCCTAGAGGCCGGCGCGGCGGACGTGGAATCTTCTGACGGCGGCCATGAAGTGACCTGCGACCCTGATGATTTTTCAACCGTGCGCGACGCCCTTGAGGGTAAGTTCGGCGCCGCCGAGGACGCACGACTTGACTGGAAACCGCAAAACGCCGTCGCCGTCGACGAGAACGCGGCGTCGACTCTATTGAAGCTTCTGGACGCCCTTGAGGATAACGACGATGTGCAACGGGTGGCCGCTAATTTTGATGTCGCCGACGATGTGCTTGAGCGTCTCAGCGCCTGACCGCCTGAATTGGAACTTAAAAGGTGATGACCATTCGACTGATCGGTTTTGATCCGGGGCTTCGCAACACCGGCTGGGGGGTGATCGAGGCCAACGGCAATCACCTCGGCCATATTGCCGACGGCGTCGTCAAGACGGATGCGAAGCTGCCGTTGGCGGACCGTCTGGTACAGTTGCAAGACGGCCTGACCCGGGTTATCGAACAATTCCATCCCGACGAGGCGGCGGTCGAGGAAACCTTCGTCAACAAGAACGCCGCCTCGACACTGAAATTGGGCCAGGCGCGGGCGATTTCCCTGTTGGTGCCGGCCAACGGCGGCCTCAAGGTGTTCGAGTATTCTCCCAACCTGATCAAGAAGTCAGTCGTCGGTGGCGGTCATGCGGCCAAGCAACAGATCAAAATGATGGTCAAGGTCCTGCTTCCCGGGGCCGAGCTGAAAAGCGCCGACGCCGCCGATGCCTTGGCGGTCGCCATCTGTCACGCCCATCACCGCGACAGCGTCCAAACCCGTGCGGCATTAGGAATGACGGCGATGACGGCGGGGGAATCCGCGGGGGAGACGGGCCGTTGATCGCCAAGCTCAAAGGATTGGTCGATAGCACCGGCGACGGCTGGGCCATCATTGATGTTAGCGGGGTCGGTTATTTGGTGTTCTGTTCCGGCCGCACCCTTGGCCGCCTTGGCACCGGCGAGGCCGCCGAGGTCCTGATCGAAACCCACGTCCGCGAAGATCATATCCATCTTTATGGTTTTTATGATGCAAATGAGCGCGAATGGTTCCGGCTGCTGACCACCGTTCAGGGCGTTGGCGTCAAGGTCGCCCTTGCCATGTTGACGGTGCTGGGCCCAGACGAATTGCTGCATGCGGTGGCCGCCGCCGACAAGGCGATGATCACGCAGACGCCGGGCGTCGGCCCCAAACTGGCGACCCGTATCTTAAGCGAACTGAAGGACAAAGTCGGGACGATGGCGCTATCGCCGGGCGCGCTCGGTGACGGCGAGCCCGGTTCCATACCGGTGGCGACGGGGTCGGTCAACGATGCCACATCGGCGCTGGTCAACTTAGGATATCGGCCCAGCGAAGCCTTGGCTGCCGTCAGCCGCGCCGCCGGACGGCTTGGCGATGACGCCGAGGTCGAGGCCTTGATCCGGGCGGGCTTAAGCGAACTGGCCCCGACCGACGCCCATATGGGGAGCGCCTAAGTCATGGCTGATGACAGCCGCATGGTCGCGCCCACCGTTGCAGATTCTGAAAGCAACGAAGAAATTATGGAAACCGGGCTTCGGCCCCGGCGGTTAGACGACTTCGTCGGCCAACCGCAATTGTGTGACAACTTGTCCGTATTCATTGCCGCCGCGGTCAAGCGCGGTGAGCCTTTGGACCATGTGCTTTTTTACGGGCCGCCGGGGTTGGGCAAGACGACCCTGGCCCAGATCGTCGCCAAGGAGCTTGGCGTCGGTTTTCGTGCCACCTCCGGCCCGGTGATCGCCAAGGCCGGAGACTTGGCTGCGATCCTGACCAACCTGCAGCCCCGGGATGTTCTTTTCATTGACGAGATCCACCGCCTCAATCCGGTGGTCGAGGAAATTCTCTATCCGGCGATGGAGGACTTTCAACTCGATCTGATTATCGGCGAGGGACCGGCGGCGCGTTCCGTCAGGATCGATCTGCCGCCGTTCACCCTGGTC
>DASCOC010000177.1:0-8843 GCA_036011805.1 Rhodospirillales bacterium | reverse complement strand
CCGCCCACTTATCTAAAGTTTTTGTTTAGACCGCAAATTCGTCGTCGCAAATGAGTTCATTTGCTCGGGATTTGCTCTATTCCGGTCTGTAGAACTGGCGCCCGAACCAATACCAACGGCCCTTGTCTGCCGGTAACGTGCAATTCACCCGGGTCCGGCCTGTGGGGAATGCCGGTGCGACCCTAATTTCTATCCGCCGGCGGCCTAAGCGTTCGACCCGGGCCTTACCGGCGTTCGATGAAAAACAGTTCAACCGGCGCAAGTCCTTGACGTCGCCCAGGAAGGAAAATCCCATGGCCGGTGGATTGATATCGGTAATCAGCGGGTCCGCCGGCGTGATGTCGGCAACCGGGAGCGGCAGGGCATTTGCCGCCAAACGAAACCGCGGCATCCCGGCATAATTTTCATTCATGGCGAAGCGCGGTAAATCGAATAGATTCGAGCCGCCATCGAAGGCGCCTGAGTGTTGGCCAAACCCGGCAATGAAACCGGCGTTTTTTGTCATCTTTTGGATGGCCAGACTGGTTTCCCCGTATGGGTAGGCAAAAATCCGGGGTGATTTGCCCAGCATTTCCTCAAAACGCTTTTTCGACCGCGCCAACTCGTCCAGGTTTTTGTCCCGGCCTGCTTTCGCCATGTGCAGGTGGGAGCCCGTATGACCGCCGATGGTGACGCCGGCCGACGCCATTTTCCGGATTTGATCCCATTTCATAAAACCGGAGATGTTGTTATCGACCGGATCGGTGGCGACGAACACCGTAAACGGAAACCCGGCTTCCTTCAGGCGCGGCCAGGCTTCAGTGAAAACGGACAGGTAGGCGTCATCGATGGTCAAGCCTACGGTTCGGTCGAGAAGGGGCTTGCCGTTTCGAAGGGCGGCAATGATATCGGGCACCGCCATTACATTATATTGGCTCGCTTTCAATTCCCGGAGATGGGCCTCGAATTGCTCAATGGTGACATTGGTGGAGGGGTATTTTGTCTCTCCGAAGCGGTGATACATGATGACGACGGCGCCATTGGCGCCATAGCCGGGGGGAGCTGCGGCGGTCGCAGGGATGGGCGTGAAGAAAGCCGTCATCAGAACCAAAAGCACGGTTCGAAATCTTCGTCCAAGGACCATGAATTTTCACATGTTGTTGACGTTGGCCTGAATTTTTCACGCTTCCCTGCATGAGTACAAGTGTCATACTGAAAAACATGCTGGTCCTTGGTTTCGATACGGCGGCTTCCGCCTGTTCCGCCGCTCTTTGCCGCGACGGAGACACACTTGCCCACCGCTATGAGGCGATGGCGCAGGGCCAGGCGGAATACCTGATGGGGATGATCAACGACGTCATGGAGGAAGCGGGAAAGGATTTCGGCGACCTTAATCTGTTGGCCGTGACTACGGGCCCGGGCTCTTTTACAGGGATTCGCATTGGGCTTGCCGTTGCCCGGGGTTTGGCTCTTGCCGGTGATTTGCCATGTATGGGCGTTACCACCTTCGAGGCCGTTGCCGCCGGGGTTTCGGAAACAGAACGGGACGGCGCAACCTTATTAGTGGCGATCGAGCCCAAGCGCGACGATATCTATGTCCAGGCCTTCGCCGCCGGCCTTGAGCCATTATCCGCGCCGCAAGCCGTTTTGCCCGAAGCCCTGGCGGCGGTGTTGGCCGGCGTATCGACCCCGGGGGTCACGGGGGCGCCCCCCGCCAAAAATAAACGGGGACACCCCGTGGCCCCGGGGGGGCGTGTTGTGGTCGCCGGGGATGCAAGCCAGCGCGCCATCGCCTCATTGGACGGTGTAGGGCTGGAGGTTGCTTTGAGCATTGCCCCGGTAACGCCCGATGCCGGGACCCTGGCCGTCCTGGCGGCTGGCCGATGGTCCCCAACGACACCGAACGAGCGGCCGCGGCCTCTATACTTGAGACCTCCCGACGCGAAGACCCCAAAAGACGGTGGCCGGCTCAGGCCCTGATCGGGGCGTTTCAGGAGTCGGGGGCTTTTTTAAGAATCAGTCGGTGAATGCCGTCGGCGGGCTCAGAGGGGCTTTCCGCCTCAAGGCTGATAATGCTGTGGCCGCTGTCATTGACAGAACGAGGGACGTTTTCCAACGGTTCCCGGCCCTTGAGCCGCACTTCGGCGGTCTGCCCCGCCGACATGCTTTCGATCAGTAGTTTTGTTTTGACAAAAGTAAGAGGACAGACCTCTCCTGTAATATCGATAAAGAAGTCAATTTCAATACCCTTGTTGTCTTTTTTGGCGTTATTCATTGTTCTTACTTGCCCGAAGTGGGTTTATTTATTAGGTTACGATTATTCGTGATTGAATGATTTCTTAATAAAAGCGCCTTTTTAAGAGGCCGTGAATTCCAAAAATCCCGTGGCCGCCTGGGTTCGCCCCGGAAAATTATTTCAGTGAGGAAAATCGTACATGACCGATAAGCTCAATGTAAGCGAATTGCTGGAGTTGACGACCGAAATCGTCTCCGCGCATGCGGGCAACAACAATGTCGCCCCCGGTGATTTGCCGCAATTGATTCAAGATGTATATAAAACCCTTTCGGCGGTCGGCACCGCCTCG
This sequence comes from Rhodospirillales bacterium, assembly GCA_036011805.1. Taxonomy (GTDB): domain Bacteria; phylum Pseudomonadota; class Alphaproteobacteria; order Rhodospirillales; family Casp-alpha2; genus Casp-alpha2. The sequence continues at coordinate 6,279 of DASCOC010000177.1, read as the reverse complement.
GTGACCCCCGAACGTCCGCGTCCCGCCGTGGCGATCAAGAAATCGATATCCCCCGATTATATCGTCTGTCTTGAAGACGGCAAAAAGTTAAAAATGCTCAAACGGCATTTAAAAACAGCCTATAACATGACCCCCGATGAATACCGCAAACGGTGGGGATTACCGGCAGATTATCCAATGGTGGCACCGAATTACGCCAAACACCGCAGCAATTTGGCGAAGAAAATCGGGCTTGGCACAAAACCTCGTAAGCGCCGTCGGTAAGACATGATGCTTTCCGGTCCTCGGAGGGACCATGCCGGAAAATAAAATCGAACGTCTTTGCGTTGAAAAGGGAATGAAAATGACTGAACAGCGCCGGGTGATCGCCCGGGTGCTGTCTTCGGCCGACGACCACCCCGACGTTGAAGAGGTCCACCGGCGGGCGAATGCGTTGGATTCGCGTATTTCCATCGCTACCGTTTACCGGACGGTTCGCCTGTTCGAGGAGGCCAACATTCTTGAAAGGCATGATTTCGGCGATGGCCGGTCTCGGTATGAAGAGGTTTCAATCGAGCACCATGATCATTTGATTGATATACAGACCGGTGATGTTATCGAATTTCAAAATGAGGAAATCGAAGTCTTGCAGAAAAAAATCGCCGAGGCTTATGGAATGAAGCTTGTCGGCCACCGCCTAGAGCTTTATGGCGTTCCTATGGACAAAAAGAAGTAAGCGTTGAGATAAGCGTTTAAATCCCCTTGGCAAAAAAACTTTATATCAAAACCTATGGCTGCCAGATGAACGTCTACGATTCGGGTCGCATGGCCGATGTCCTGGCGCCCTTGGGCTATGTGCAGGCCGATGGCCCCGATGATGCCGACATGGTTATCCTCAACACCTGCCATATCCGCGAAAAGGCGGCCGAAAAGGTGTACTCGGAACTGGGTCGTCTCAGACATCTGAAAGTCGCCAAGGAAGAAACCGGCGAACGCATGGTTCTTGCCGTGGCCGGGTGCGTCGCCCAGGCCGAGGGTGAAGAGATTCTTATCCGAGCCCCCTATGTGGACATGGTCTTCGGACCACAGACCTATCACCGCTTAGGTGAAATGGTTGCGCGTGCTGGACGCGCCGGGGATGTGGTGGTGGACACCGACTTCCCGGTTGAGCCCAAGTTCGATTTCCTGCCGGCCCCGGCGCCACCCGCAGGGCGTGCCCAGGCGGCGGGCAATGCCGAAAGCGCCGCCTTTTTGACCGTCCAGGAAGGCTGCGACAAATTCTGCACGTTTTGTGTCGTTCCCTATACCCGTGGCGCGGAATATTCCCGGCCCGGCGCCGATGTGTTGGCCGAAGCCGATCGGTTGGCGGCGACCGGCGTCCGCGAAATCACGCTATTGGGCCAGAATGTGAATAATTACAAAGGCGCCGCGGCTGATGGGGCCTCTGGGGGGAAATGGGGACTGGGGCGCTTGATTGCCGAGGTCGCGGCGATCGATGGGATTGAGCGCATCCGGTACACGACCTCTTACCCCGCCGACATGGATGAAGAATTGATTGCCGCTCATGCGGATGTCGTTGAGCTAATGCCGTTTTTGCATCTGCCGGTTCAATCCGGCGCCGACGCCGTTCTCAAGGCCATGAACAGGCGCCATAGCGCCGACGACTACCGGCGTCTGGTCGACCGGTTGCGGGCCGCGCGGCCCGATATCGGGCTTTCGTCCGATTTCATCGTCGGCTTTCCCGGCGAAACCGATGCTGATTTTACTGAGACCATGAAGCTAGTGGAAGAGGTCGGTTTCATTCAGGCCTATTCCTTTAAATACAGCCCCCGGCCCGGAACCCCGGCGGCGGTAATGGAAAATCAGATCGCTGACGATGTGAAGGGCGAACGTCTGACCGCCCTGCAGGACCTATTGAACGCCCAGCAACTGGCTTTCAACCGGTCTTGCGTCGGCAAAGTGATGGCGGTGTTGCTCGACCGGCCCGGCCGGGCGCCGGGTCAATTGGTCGGGCGCAGTCCCTACATGCAGGCGGTCCATGTTGACGCCGCCGGCGAGACAATGGGCGCCATCACAGGGCTTAGAATTACCGACGCCCACGCCAACAGTCTGTCCGGTGCTCTCAATAGGGGAAATGAAAGGGCCAGCGCATGACGCCCCCGGTCAAATCAAAGGTTAAAACCAAGGCTGCCGCTGATCCGGAGCCGCTGATTTTTCCCGATAACGGCCTGGCGATGCTTTTGTTCGGATCGCATCACCAAAATCTGGCGCGCATCGAACAAAAAATGGACGTTGCCATTAACGCCCGCGGCAATGAACTGACAATCACCGGGGACGCCAGCGCCGTCAACAACGTCAAAAAAGTTCTGAACGGCCTGTATTCCAGCCTGGAGAACGGAAAAGAAATCAACGCCGAAGAGGTCGATGCGCTGCTTCGCATGGCGATCGCGCCCGGCGGTGACATCAACGACGCGGACCTGACCATCCGCACCAACAAACGCCACATTTCCCCACGCACCCCGGTGCAGGCCGATTATCTCAGGGCGATTGATGCGGCCGAGTTGGTGTTCGGTGAGGGCCCCGCCGGCACCGGTAAAACTTATCTGGCGGTGGCTAAGGCGGTCGAGCGGCTGATCGGCGGGTCCGTCGACCGCATCATCCTGTCGCGCCCGGCGGTCGAGGCGGGCGAACAACTGGGGTTCCTCCCCGGCGACATGCGCGACAAGGTGGACCCCTACCTGCGGCCCCTTTATGACGCCCTTCATGACATGATGCCCGGGGGTCAGGTGGCCAAGCGCATGGAAAAAGGCGACATCGAAGTCGCGCCGTTGGCCTTCATGCGCGGCCGCACACTTTCCAATGCCTGCGTCATTCTGGACGAAGCCCAAAACACCACGGCCGTTCAAATGAAGATGTTTCTGACCCGGCTCGGCGAAAACTCATCCATGGTGATCACCGGGGATTTGAGCCAGGTCGACCTTCCCCATGGCATCCGTTCGGGAATGAGGGATGCCATGGAGACTCTGGCCGGTGTAAAGAGTGTTGGCTTCGTAAGGTTTACCAATGCCGACGTTGTCCGCCACCCCCTGGTTCAACGGATTGTTCGCGCCTACGGCGAGGTCGAAACCCGGCGTCAATCAGGGGCCCAGTATGAACACCTTGAGGACGCCCCCGGGGCGGCGAAGTCCGATGACGAAGACTGAGCCGGTATCCCTGACAATTACGGCCACCCTGGACGTCGGCGTTAACGTCACCAGTCCGCTGTGGGCGGAGGCATTGCCGGCGGCGATGGGGCTATCGCTCGACGCCGCCGATGCCGCTTATCAAGCCGCACTTCTGCAATCCAAGGCCGAGGGCGATGGGGGGGGCGATCCCGGCGCTGAGGTCAGCATCGTTCTCGCCGATGATAAGTTGATCCGGGATCTCAACCGAGAATTCAGGGGTCAGGACAAAGCCACCAACGTCCTGTCGTTTCCGTCGACAGGAACCGAAGATGCGCCCGCCCCTCCCGGAGAGCCCCTATTGTTAGGCGACATTATCGTTGCGTTTGAAACCACCGCTGCCGAGGCCGTCGGGCAGGGCAAACCCCTTGCGGATCATTTTTGTCACCTGATCGTCCATGGTATGCTTCACCTCTTAGGCCATGACCATCAAACGGATATCATGGCCAATGCGATGGAAGCGCTGGAAATCAAGGTTCTTGCCGGGCTCGACATCACGAACCCTTATGATGACGGCTCGGGCGATGATCAAAACCAATGAACCCTCACCCTTCAAGTAGCAAGGCTTCCGATCAGGAAGTTGCCGAAGACTCAGTTGCCGGTACAGGTGCAGGCACCGGCGGTGACGACTCTGTTTTGGGCGCCCTTCGAGATTTTTTAAACGGCTTGGTGGGGTCCCGGAATGGAGACGATTCCGCCCGCGATGTCCTCGACGAACTGATTGAGGAACGTGAAGAGGCAGAGGTTCCCATCGACGATGAGGAACGGGTATTGCTGGCGAATATTCTCGAACTACGCAGCCGAACCATTCACGACGTGATGGTGCCCCGGGCCGATATTATCGCCATTGACCAAGGGGCTTCGTTATCCGAGGTGATCGGCATCCTGACCAAGGACAACCATTCCAGGCTTCCGGTTTATGGCGAAAACCTCGATGACGCCAATGGCATGGTGCACATCAAGGACGTGTTGGCCTGGCATGGCATGGACGAGGATTTTTCGCTGAGCAACGTGCTCCGCAAGATACTGTTTGTCTCGCCGTCCATGCAGGTGTTGGAGTTGCTTTTGGAAATGCGGGTCAAGCGTTCGCATATGGCGCTGGTGGTTGATGAATTTGGCGGCGTCGATGGGCTTGTCACCATCGAGGATCTGGTCGAGGAAATCGTCGGTGAAATAGAGGATGAACACGACAAGGATATTGAACCGGAGTTGGTTCGAGAGACCGACGGCAACTTTACCGCCGATGCCCGCGTTACCCTTGTTATGCTGGAGTCCATGGCCGGTAAGGTGTTCGCCGAGGAAGAGCGCGAAGACATCGACACCCTGGGCGGTTTTGTTTTCTCCCTGGCGGGACGGGTGCCGGTCCGGGGCGAACTGATCCGGCACCCATCGGGGCTTGAGTTTGAGATTCTGGACGCCGACCCCCGGCGCATTAAATGCGTGCGCGTGCTGATCCCGCCGTCGTTGCGCCGTGTGGACCATAGCGGCTAATGGCGCCTTCGGGGGAAACAAGCGCTAAGCAACAACACCTGGGGGCGCTTAAGCGCCGCCTGGCCGGGTTGATGGGATGGCGGCGGGCGGCGGTGCTTGGCGCCTTCGGCGTGATGGCGGCAATGGCGCTGCCGCCTGTTTATTTTCTGGTGTTATTGATCCCAGCGTTTACCGGCCTGTTGTGGACCGTTGAGGAAAGCCCCGGCATGGCCCGGTCCTTTTCCGGCGGCTGGTGGTTTGGTTTCGGCTATACGGCGGCGGGCCTGTCCTGGATCGGGTCGGCCTTTTTCATCGATGCCCCCCAATTCGGCTGGATGGCGCCAATCGCTATCGGCGGCATGGCCGCGGGCATGGCCCTGTTCACGGGTGCCGCCACCGCATTGAGCCATCTGGTTTTCGATAAAAGAACGATGACCGCGGTCGGCCGGGTCATCGTTTTCAGCGCCATGTGGACATTGATGGAATGGGTGCGCGGCTGGGCGTTGACCGGGTTCCCGTGGAATCTGACCGGAACGGTATGGGTGGCGTCGGATTCGATGATCCAGCTTGCCGCCGTGACCGGGGTTTACGGCTTGAGTCTGTTGACCATCGCCGCCGCCGCGATGCCGGCGGTGCTGGCGGTTCAAGGCTCTTCTTCCCGCCCCCGACGCCGTTGGATTCCTGTATTGGCGGCGTTTGCGGTTATCGGCGCCGTCTGGACCGGAGGCCAGGTGCGCCTGGCCTCGGCGTCCTTTGAGGCCGTCCCCGGCGTGAACCTCAGGCTGGTGCAACCGAATATCCCGCAAGCCTTGAAGTGGAAGCGCGAATTACGCCGCAGCCATGTCATTAAACAGTTGGACATGAGCCGGAGGCCGGCGACGACGGGTTCCGGGTCGACCCCGCCCAAACCTCCGACCCACATCATTTGGGCGGAAACCTCGGTTCCTTATATCCTTGCCGATACGCCCGGGTTGACTCAGGTTCTGGCCGGCGCTTTGCCGCCTGGCGGCTTAATGATCGTCGGCGCACCACGGGCAACCCCGCCCGGTGTCACACCAAGAAGAATCTGGAACAGCCTCCAGGCCATTGATGACAAGGGCCAGGTGAAGGGAACTTATGACAAGCACCATTTGGTGCCGTTTGGGGAATACGTGCCGTTTCGCGACATATTGCCGATCGAAAAATTAACCGCGGGACGCCAGGATTTTTCCCCCGGTCCCGGGGTTCGGACGCTTTCTTTTGACGGCTTGCCACCGGTTTCGCCCTTGATTTGTTATGAGGTCATCTTTTCCGGCAACGTCGCCGATGCGGAAAACCGTCCGCAATGGATTTTGAATCTCACCAATGACGGCTGGTTCGGGCAATCATTCGGGCCTTATCAGCATTTCGCCGCCGCCCGCTTGCGCGCCGTCGAAGAAGGCCTTCCCCTGGTCCGCGTTGCCAACACCGGAATCTCCGGGGTGATTGATGGCTACGGACGCACTGTTAAGCGGCTGGGATTGGGCCTTGAAGGGGTCGTCGACAGCCCGCTTCCCGTTGCGCTTGTTCAGCGAACACCGTTTTCCCGTTTCGGTGGCTGGATTACGGTCCTGTTACTGATTTTCGCCCT
>DASCOC010000176.1:0-1854 GCA_036011805.1 Rhodospirillales bacterium | reverse complement strand
CACCTGGATCACGCCGCCACTGAACGCATGATCAAGGATGCGCAAGTCAATTTCGTCGCCTTCACCGGCTCTGTCCCTGGCGGTGAAATGGTTGAGGCCGCCGCGACCGGACGTTTCATCGGCATCGGACTGGAATTGGGCGGCAAGGATCCGGCCTATGTGCGCGCCGACGCCAACATCGGCCATGCCGTGGAGAACTTGGTTGATGGCGCTTTTTTCAATTCCGGCCAGTCGTGCTGCGGAATTGAACGCATCTACGTCGATGGCGCGGTTTATGACGATTTTGTCGATGGCTTCACCGACCTTGTCGGACAATACGTCCTCGGCAACCCCACCGACCCCGAAACCACGCTGGGGCCGATGGTCCGGGCCGATGCCGCCGATTTCGTCCGCGCCCAGATCGACGCCGCCGTCAATGCCGGCGCCAAAGCCCTGATTGATCCCGGTAAATTCCCTGCCGACGCATCGCAAACGCCCTATATGGCGCCGCAGGTGCTGATCAACGTCAATCATGACATGGCGGTCATGACGGAAGAAAGCTTCGGGCCGGTGGTGGGGATCATGAAAGTCGGATCCGACAACCAAGCCGTCGAATTGATGAACGACAGCCGCTTCGGCCTGACCGCATCGGTGTGGACCACCGACGACAACGCCGCCCTAAGCATCGGCGATCAAATCGCCACCGGCACCTGGTTCCAAAACCGCTGCGATTACCTGGACCCGGCGCTGGCCTGGACCGGGGTCAAACAGTCAGGTCGCGGTTGCACATTGTCGTCCATGGGGTATGACAGCCTTACCAGACCCAAATCCTTCCACCTCAAAACAAAAATCTGAGGAGCTTCGATGACTGACGCCTCTATCCTATCCGGCAATTGGAATTATCCGACCTCCATTCGGTTCGGCGTCGGGCGTATAGCCGAACTGCCTAAATGCTGCGAGAACCTTGGCATGTCGAGGCCGTTGCTGGTGACGGACCCGGGGCTGGCGGACCTCGACATGGTTGTTGAGGCGGTAACCGCCAACAAGGAGGCCGGACTGCCGACGCGGATATTTTCCGACATCAAGCCCAACCCGGTGGGTAAAAACATTTCCGACGGGTTGCGCGCCTTCCACGAAGGCGGCCACGACGGGGTCATTGCCTTCGGCGGCGGCAGCGCCATGGACGCCGGCAAGACCATCGCCTTCATGGCCGGGCAAAAACGCGGGCTTTGGGATTTCGAGGACATCGGCGACAACTGGAAACGGGCCGAGACCGACGCCATCGCCCCCGTCGTCGCGGTGCCGACGACATCGGGAACGGGGTCGGAAGTCGGTCGCGCCACCGTCGTCATCGACGAAGACAATGAGACTAAAAAAATCCTTTTTCACCCCCGGATGTTACCGGAACTGGTGATTTGCGACCCGGTTCTGGTCACCGGCCTGCCGCCCCACCTGACGGCGGCCACCGGCATGGACGCCCTGGCCCACTGCCTGGAGGCTTTATGCGTCGATGCTTATCACCCCATGGCCGACGGTATCGCCTTGGAAGGCCTGCGGCTGGTCCACGACTGGTTGCCGAAAGCCGTCAAAGACGGCCAGGACCTGGAGGCCCGCGCCCATATGATGGCCGCCGCCACCATGGGGGCGACGGCTTTCCAAAAGGGGTTGGGCGCCATCCACAGCCTAAGTCATCCCGTCAGCGCCGTCTTCGACACCCACCACGGCCTGACCAACGCCGTGTTCACCCCATATGTGCTGGAATTCAACCGCGCCGCCATCGAAGACAAGATGACCCTGCTCGGCCGTTTCATCGGCCTCAAAAAACCGTCTTTTCAGGCGGTCTTGGACTGGACGCTGAAACTCCGCCGGGAATTT
>DASCOC010000175.1:0-9382 GCA_036011805.1 Rhodospirillales bacterium | reverse complement strand
CTTCATTCCTTGCCCGACAAGAACTTCAACCTGCCGCAACTTCGTCACTATTTCTTCGGGTTTGGGACGTCTGTTCGCCATTTCTGATCCTCCGTTTACTAACTATAACGGTGGACCACTTTTTTGGGGGAGGACCAGGGCCCCATTTCGGGGGACACCCCCGAATCCCCCGGTGCCCGGACAGGGGACCCAATCAAGCCGACGCCACGCCGATGCGGGAAAAATCCCGCATTTTTCTGGAAATCCTGACCAACTCGGCGTATAGGAGCCCCCTGACGAATTTTGTCGGATGATGTAGAACCCTGGGACCCAACAAAACAAACGAGTATGACGATGACCAAGACAACCGACTGGACCCCCGATAGCTGGCGCGCCAAGCCGGCGCTGCAGATGCCGGCCTACCCGGACTTGGGCGCGCTCGAGGCCGCCGAGAAGACGCTCGGCCACATGCCGCCGCTGGTGTTCGCCGGCGAGGCCCGCTCGCTCAAACGCCACCTGGCCCGCGTCGCCGCCGGCGAAGCCTTCCTGTTGCAAGGCGGCGACTGCGCCGAGAGCTTCGCCGAGTTCCACCCCGATAACATCCGCGACACCTTCCGCGTGCTTTTGCAAATGGCGGTGGTGCTGACCTTCGGCGCCACCCTGCCGGTGGTCAAGGTCGGCCGCCTCGCCGGCCAGTTCGCCAAGCCGAGATCGGCCGATACCGAGACCGTCGACGGGCTCACCCTGCCGAGCTATCGCGGCGACATCGTCAACGGCATCGAGTTCGATGCCGCCGCCCGGGTGCCGGACCCCGCCCGCATGGTCCAGGGCTATAACCAATCGGCGTCGACGCTGAACCTGATCCGCGCCTTCGCCCAAGGCGGCTATGCCGACCTGCACAAGGTGCACCAGTGGAACCTCGGCTTCGTCGCCGACAGCAAGCTCGGCGAACGCTACAAGGAAATGGCCGACCGCCTCGACGAAACGCTGGCGTTCATGGCCGCCTGCGGACTGACCTCGGAAACGACGCAGCAAATCCGCGAGACCGATTTCTTCACCTCACACGAAGCGCTGTTGCTGAACTACGAAGAAGCCATGACCCGCATCGATTCGACGTCGGGGGACTGGTACGACACCTCGGCGCATCTTTTGTGGATCGGCGACCGCACGCGGCAAGTCGACGGCGCCCATGTCGAGTTCATGCGCGGCATCGGAAATCCGCTAGCGGTCAAGGCCGGGCCGACCAGCGAGCCCGACGATTTGATCCGCCTCATCGACGCGCTCAGCCCGGAAAACGAGCCGGGCCGGATTACCGTCATCACCCGCATGGGCGCAGACAAGGTCGAGACCCTGCTGCCGCCGCTGGTGCGAACGGTGGAGAAAGAAGGCCGCAGCGTCGTCTGGGTCTGCGATCCCATGCACGCCAACACCGAGAAGGCGTCGAACGGCTACAAGACGCGGCCCGTCGACCATATCCTGGCCGAGGTCCAGGGCTTCTTCGCCGTTCATGCCGGCGAGGGCAGCCACGCCGGCGGCGTTCATTTCGAGATGACCGGCCAGGACGTGACGGAGTGCACCGGCGGCGCCCAGGCGATCACCGAGGCGAATTTGTCGGCGCGCTATCACACCCATTGCGACCCGCGCCTGAACGCCAAGCAGTCGTTGGAATTGGCGTTCCTGTTGGCCGAAATCCTCAAAGCCGGCCGCGACCGCCAGCCCGCGATCAAGGCCGGGCGCGCCGCCGGCGGCAGCTAGCGGGGCGCGCCGTGGCCCGGAAATCAAAAACGACAACCAAGGCGCCGCCGGAAGATCCTATCGACGCCCATATCGACGCCCATATCGAAAAATGGTCCGACCAGTATTTCCTCAAGACCAGGACCGTGGTCGAACGCTTCGGCGACGTCGACGTTACCTATGCGGTGTTCATGCGCAGGCAGGTGATTTTCGCGCCGAAGCTGATGGTGGCGTGGCTGGAACGGGTCGCCGAGGCGCGTGAGTTCGACATCGATATCGCGCTCAATTACGACGAAGGCCAGTGGGCCGGCGCCGGCGAGCCGCTCGCCTATATCACCGGGCCGCTGTCGAAACTGGTCGATCTGGAGACGCTCTATCTGCAGAAGCTGGGCGCCGCCTGTGTCGCAGCCAACAACGCCTTCACCATGTGCGTCGAGCTGCCGGATGTGTTGTTTTTGGCCATGGACGCGCGCCATTGCGCCGGCACCGAGATGGCCGAGATGATGGCCTATGCCGCCGCGGTGGGCTCCGATGCGGCCAAGCGCCAGGTCGGCGCCAAGGGCTTCTTAGGCAACGCCACCGGGGCCACCGCGCATTATTTCGGCCAGGCGGACGGCTTAGGGACGATGCCGCATGCGTTGATCGGCTACGCCGGCTCGACCCTTAAAGCCGCCGAGATGTTCGTCGAGGCGTTTCCCGGCGAGGCGCTGACGGTGCTGGTCGATTTTTTCGGCCAGGAGATCACCGACGCGCTGACCGTCTGCCGCCGGTTCCCGGAAATGGCGTCCCAGGGTTTGCTTTCCTTCCGCCTCGATACCCACGGCGGGCGTTTCGTCGAGGGGCTGGGGCCGCAGGAATCCTATGCCGTGCTCGAAAGATTCGCGCCGGTGGCGGTGCGCCGCTATCGGTCTGATAAGGAACTCCGGTTCCTGACCGGGACCGGGGTGACGGCGGCGGCGATTTTCCATTTCCGCGAGAAGCTCGACGCCGCCGGGTTCGATCAAGTCAAGATCGTCGTCTCGTCCGGCTTCGACGTCGCCAAATGCCGGGTCATGGCCGACGTCGCCGCCCCCATCGATGTCGTCGGCACCGGCTCGTTTTTGCCGGAAAACTGGACCGAGACCTACGCCACCGCCGACATCGTCGCCTATGGCGAGTCGCCGTCGGTCAAGGTCGGCCGCGAATTCCTGCTGAAACGGGATTAAAAAAGCAAATCCCGAGCCAATGGCTTCATTTGCGACGACGAATTTGCGTTAAAAAAAGAGGCGAGGAAGGGCGCAGCCCGGACCGGGAAATAGCTAAGCGCGCTATTCGAAGTTGGCGAAGATATCGAACAGGTCGGCGCAGGTCTCGGCGCCGTATTTCTTGGTGATCGCCATCTTGCCGGCATCGGAATCGAGCTGGGCGCGGAGGTCGGACAACATGCCGCGCATGAAGCCCTTGAAGCCGGTGGCGCTGATCTCCCAATCGCGGACCTTGGGATGGACGTCGGCGTCGATGGCGGTCAGGTGGCCGTTGATCATGTTGATGAACCATTCGGCGCGCTTGTCGTATTCGTCGAAATGCTGGGCGATCTCGACCTCGGCGTTCAAGGCGATGCCGATGGCGGTCTTATCCTTGTAGACCAGCTCCCAGTTAAAGACGCCCTTGCCGTCGTCTTTGACCCGGGCGACCACGGCGCGGAGCTTCTCCTGGTATTCCTCGATCACGTCGGGGCCCAGCATCATGCCGAGGCCGACGAAGAAACCGGGCAGCATGCGCCGGCAAAGATCATCGGGGCCGAGATGATCGCCGTCCTTGAACAGGTTGGAGAATTTTTTCACCATCAGCCGGTCAAACGGGAAATTGCGCTGCTGGTCGAAATTGGAGCGTTCCTGGGCCTTCATGTAGGCGCCGAACGACCGTTCCAGGGCGCCCGACAGGGCCTGGGTCTGGCGGTCGAATTCGGCCTGCATGTCTTCCATGTCCTGGACCGTCAGGTGCCCGCCCTTGGCCTTGGCCGCCGCCTTCATCTGCTCGACGAAGCCCTGGACCATGGTCGTCGCCAGGGCGTCGGAAGCGCCCTTCGGCGTGCTCATGTCGATCGGCGCCGGGGCCTTGGCCGGTTCCGGTTTGGCCGGTTGCGGTTTGGCCGGTTGCGGTTGCACAGGCGGCGGCGCGGCGGCCGGTTGCACAGGCGTCGGCGGCGCGGCGGGCGGCGGTTCAGCCGACGGCGGCGGAGTCATCGCGGCAGGCGCCTCGTCGGTCTGTTTATAGCCGCTGGTCACCGGGGCAAAAAATTCGGCGCCCCCGTCCTCATCGGCTTTTTGTTGCGAAGGTTTCTTAACCATACCCAAGTCTATGTATTTCGAGCTATTTTTTCCAGCGACATAAGGTCCATTATCCCATGCGGCGTTAAAATAACCTTAAAGGTCAGCACCATCGTGGCGTTGACAGTTTCAGGACCGCCGCCCATGATCCCGGAAAATTCGCCTCCGAAACCCGAATATAGAGATCGACTGAAGCACCCCGATGACCAATTCGTTAACCATAGCCCTGGCGCAGATTAACCCGATCGTCGGTGATATTGACGGCAACATCGAGCGCATCCGCCAAGCGCGGGCCAAAGCCGCCGCCGACGGCGCCGATTTGGTGATCACCGGCGAGTTGGCGGTATCGGGGTATCCGCCCGAGGATCTGGTTCTCAAACGCGCCTTCCAGGTAACCGTCGAGGCCGGCGTGCACGCCCTCGCCGCCGAGACCGCCGACGGCGGGCCGGGGCTGTTGATCGGGTCGCCGTGGCGGGAGCAAGGCAACCTTTACAACGCCGCCCTGGTCCTGGACGGCGGCGAGATCACCGCCCAGCGCTTCAAGCACGACCTGCCCAATTACGGCGTCTTCGATGAAAAGCGGGTATTCGCCCAAGGCCCGCTGAACGGACCGGTGGCGTTCCGCGGCGCAAGGCTCGGCGTCATGGTCTGCGAGGATATGTGGTACGCGGAGGTTACCGAGACGCTTCAGGAATCCGGCGCCCAGATTCTGGTGGTCCTCAACGGATCGCCGTTTGAGACCGATAAACCCGATGACCGGCTCGGCCCCGCCGTCGCCCGCATTGCCGAATCCGGGCTGCCGCTGGTCTATGTCAATCTGGTCGGCGGCCAGGATGAACTGGTATTCGACGGCGCCTCGTTCGTCCTGGGCGCGGACAAGGCCCTGCTGGCCAAGGCGCCATCGTGGTCAGACGACGTGCTGATCACCAAATGGACCGGCGACAACGGCAACTGGGCCTGCACCGAAGCCGCCATTACGCCGGCGCCCGATGAACTGGAATCCATATACCGGGCATTGGTGTTGGGGCTTCGCGATTATGTCGGCAAGAACAGTTTTCCGGGGGTGCTGATCGGGCTTTCCGGCGGCATCGACAGTGCCCTGACCGCCGCCGTCGCCGTCGATGCGCTGGGGCCGGACAAGGTCCATTGCGTGCTGATGCCGTCGCCGTATACATCAACTGAAAGCGTCGAGGACGCCGAGCAGACGGCGGCCAACCTGGGCGTCAGGCTCGACACCATCGCCATCGACCCGGCCATGCAGGCGTTCGAGGGCATGTTGAAAGACGCCTTCGACGATCTCGCCGCCGACACCACCGAAGAAAACATCCAGGCCCGGTCGCGCGGCCTGACGTTGATGGCGCTCTCGAACAAACTCGGCCATATGGTGCTTTCCACCGGCAACAAGTCGGAAATGTCGGTCGGCTATGCGACGCTCTACGGCGACATGTGCGGCGGCTATTCGGTGCTGAAGGACGTCTATAAAACCACCGTGTTTGCGCTGTCCAACTGGCGCAACGCCACCAAGCCCGAGGGTGCCTTGGGCCCGGATGCGGGCGGCAAGGGCTCGGTCATCCCCGAGCGCGTCATCACCAAGCCGCCGACGGCCGAATTAAAACCCGACCAAACCGACCAGGACACGTTGCCGCCCTACGAAGACCTGGACGCCATTCTGCAATGCCTGATCGAGGAAGAAATGTCGTTGGACGACATCGCCAAGCGTGGCCACGACATCGCCACCGCGGAAAGGGTCTGGCACATGCTGGACCGGGCCGAATACAAGCGCCGCCAGGCGCCGCCGGGGGTCAAGATCACGCGCCGCGCCTTCGGCCGCGACCGCCGTTATCCCTTGACCAACCGCTTTACCGGCAAGGTATAAGCCCAAAGGACCAATGACCACATGACGTTACGCATCCACGATACGCTCAGCCGCGAGAAGGTCGACTTCGAGCCCCGCGACCCCAACGACGTCCGCATGTACGTGTGCGGGCCGACGGTCTATGACTACGCCCACATCGGCAATGCCCGCCCGGTGGTGGTGTTCGATGTCTTGTACCGGCTTTTGCAGCGTCTGTATCCCGAATCAAAAGTCACGTACGTGCGCAACATCACCGACGTCGATGACAAGATCAACCTGGCCGCCAAGGAATCCGGCGAAAGCATCGGCGACATTACGGCGCGGACGACGAAAATCTTTCACGACGACATGGCGGCGCTGGGCGCGCTTGAGCCCGACTTCGAGCCCCGCGCCACCGAGCACATCGACGGCATGATCGCCTTGACCGAAAAGCTGATCGCAAGCGGCCACGCTTATGAAGCTGAAAATCACGTCATGTTTTCCGTCCCCTCGATGCCCGATTACGGCAAACTGTCGAAACTGAACCGCGACGAACTGGTCGCCGGCGCCCGGGTCGAGGTCGCGCCCTACAAAAAAGACCCCGCCGATTTCGTGCTGTGGAAGCCGTCCACCGACGACCTGCCGGGATGGGACAGCCCCTGGGGGCGCGGCCGCCCCGGCTGGCACCTGGAATGTTCGGTGATGAGTGAGAAGTTCCTCAGCCCCGAATTCGACATCCATGGCGGCGGCCAGGATTTGATCTTCCCGCACCATGAAAACGAAATCGCGCAATCGACCTGCACCGGCGACGCCGGCTTCGCCAAATACTGGATGCACAACGGCTACCTGATGGCCGAGGGCGAGAAGATGTCCAAGTCGCTGGGCAACTTCTACACCGTGCATGATCTGCTCAAGGAATTCCCCGGCGAGGCGGTCCGCCTGGCGCTGTTGAAAACCCACTACCGCCAACCCTTGGACTTCACCAAGGCGGGGATCGAAGAGGCGAAGCGGGAACTGGACGGGTTTTACGGGGCGCTTAGGGGTAAGGACGGTGATACCGATCCTAAGATGGAAGCCCCGGCGGTAATCGAGGCGCTATCGGACGACTTAAATACTCCTCTGGCGCTTTCGCACCTGCACGAGTTGGCCGCTGCGCTCAATAAGGATGGCGAAGAAAAATCAACCGACAACAAATCCCGATTATTGACGGCGGGGCGGCTCCTCGGCCTGCTGCAACAAGACCCGGAAGATTGGTTCAAAGGGTCAACCACCGAAGGCGGCCTCGACGACGACGCCATCGACGCCTTGATCGAAGAGCGTAATGCGGCCCGCAACGACAAGGATTTCGCGACTTCTGACCGCATCCGCGACGAGTTGGCGGCACAGGGGATTTTGTTGGAAGACGGGCCTAATGGCACCACCTGGAAACGCGGCTGACGAACAGGATTTTTTGACGCAAATTCGTCGTCGCGGATGGTTCCATCCGCTCGGGATTTGCCCTACCCAAATGCCCTAAATCTGAGGTTGATCTCAGCCTCGTCCATGTCGGCCTTGAGTTCCTTCATCGCCTCGAATTCGGCGTTGGTATGTTTTTTCCCCGACCACTGGGCGTCAATCACCGGCAGTGGTTTGTCCGATGTCGCCAGATGCGGCACCAGATCGGCGAATATCTTCAACAACAGCTCATAGGTCTTGATCTCCAGGTCCAGGAAACGGGATTTTTCCGGAATGACGAACCACTCGGCGGCGACGATGGGACCGCAATCGACCTTTGCCTCCATCACGTGCGCCGTCGCCCCGAAATGTTCGGCGCCGTCATAGAGGGCAAAACTGGCGGCGTGGGAGCCGGGATAGGTGGGCGGGCCGGGATGGAAGTTGTAGGCCGGGGTTTGCAGCCCATCGAGAATGGCCTTGGGCACGATCACCGACGTCGAGAATGCTATCAGCCGGCGGACGCCACCGCCGGCGGGTGGCTGGCTGAAGGCCGCTAACAGATCCTCCGGCGTCTCGACGTGAACGATGATGAGCCCTGGATTGCAACTCTCCAACATGACACGGAAGTGGGGGCCTTCCACATCGCCGGTTAAGATGACGACTTCTTCTAGCATGGGCCGAAGGGTAACACTAAGAGGTCCGAGCCGCCATCAGCCCTTGACTTTCGAAGCCGGTTGGAAAAAACTCCCGAATTGCGCTGACCGGGGGGTAGTATGCCTTCTGTCGGCGTTTTTTTGTGTTTGTGCCTGGGGGTCGGCCAAGCAGAGGCTTTGGCGAATGGAAGACGACAAAAAACCGGATGAAGTCACCACCGAGCGCCTGGAAGAGGCGCTTGAGCAGTTGGAATCGCTCGGCAACGCCAATCAGGCGCTGTTGAAGACCCTAAGCCACGACCTGCGCACGCCGTTAAATTCCATTATTGGTTTTGCCGACATGATGGAACAGGAGGTCCTGGGTCCCATCAACGAACCTCAGTACCGTGGATATGCGACCGATATCCATGAGGCCGGGCGCTCCATGCTCAATATCATCAACAGCCTTTTGGACCTTGGCCGTTTCGAGGGCTTCAAGAACAAGGAAAAGGACTTCCGCCATATCATCGAACTGGCGCCCGACCTGATCTGCGTTTGCCGTAACGGCAAAATCTCCATGATCAATCCGGCCGGCGCCGACATGCTGGGCCTGTGGCCGGCGGAAACCCTGATCGGCCGAAAATTCACTGATTTTGTGCATTCCGACTACCACGAAATCTTCGGTGACCGCCTGGAAAGCCTGATCACAAAGAATATCCGACTGCCCATGAAGTTCGTCCGCCCCGACGAACGCGAGATCGAAGTGGAAATCGCGGCGCTGCCTTATCGTGAAGAGGGTGCCGGCGCCATTGACTCTGCCGTGATTTTGATGGCCCGAGACTTTTCCGAACGCAATCGCGCCTTAAAGACGGCGGCGGCGCGGGAAAACCACATCCGCAAGATCATGGACACGGTCGTCGACGGCATCGTCACCTTCGACAGCCGCGGCGTCATCGACACCGTCAACCCGGCGGCCGAGAAAATCTTCGGTTATGAACCCGGCGAACTCATCGGCCGCAATGTCCATATTCTCATGGACGTGCCCCTGGCCGCCGAGCACGCCGGTTATGTGGAAGACGAGCAGAATCCGGATCGTCCGTGGATTTTGGGCACGGACTACGAAGTCGTTGGCCGCCGCCAGGACGGCACCAAATTTCCTGTCGAACTCGCCGTCGGCATGTTGAAAGAAGGCCAAAGGCGCATCTATATCGGCGCCCTCAGGGATATTACCAGCCGGAAGGAACAGGAAGACCGCCTGTTGTATCTCGCCACCCGCGACCCCCTGACCCGAATGCCCAACCGGCGGCTGTTTACCGAGCGGCTTGAACAGGCGATCGACAAGGCCGACGAAAACGGCACCAAGTTCGCGATTCTTTTCATTGATCTTGATCACTTCAAGAACATCAACGATGCCTTGGGCCATATGGTCGGCGACATGGTCCTGCAATCCGTCGGCAACC
>DASCOC010000174.1:0-5339 GCA_036011805.1 Rhodospirillales bacterium | reverse complement strand
CCGCATGGATAGATTGGTTGTTGAAAATGGATGCGGAAAACTTTGTCATCTTATCGCTCCTTCAGATCACTGGTGAAACTAGTGAAGGAGCATGAGGCCGCGTCCTTCAGCCTCATAGCATCTTTCGGGGGGTAAGCGGGCATTGTCAGGACGGTGTTTGTTGGATATTGTCGGCGTCGATTTCATCGTTGCCTGGCAAAGGTGACTGCGGCGAAACCCTGTTAGGTAAACCTTAAAATACAATGTCCCTACTCCAATCCAACGCCCCTGGGGCTTATCCCATGGAGAACACCTCCGACCTTTCCGGCATGGAGGGAAAATTGAGCCATGCGCTTCTAGGCCATTGGGACGGCCTTCGGGGAAGCCGGAAAATGCCCGCATGTGACGAATTCTCGCTGATGGATATCTATAAGATCGCCTCTTGTCTGATCGTGCTTGATGTGGTGCGCACCGACGATGGCCGATTACGCCACCGATATCGGTTCGTCGGAACAACCATTGTCGGTTACCGCCGTAATCGATCGCCAGCCGATCATACGGGAATGTTTGTCGATGAGATCACACGGTTATATTCACCGGAATTACTGATCGATTGTTATGTGCGGTGTACCGAAGATGGCGTTCCCAACCTTGGGAAAGGCGAGTGGAAGACGGATACCCTAAGCGGCCGTTATGAACGTTTGGCGGTCCCCCTGGGCGATGAGGAAGGTGTCGTTCAACAATTGGCGGTCTGTATAGACCGGCTCTGAACCCTTTAAAAAAATCCACCAAGACAAAGCGCCCGTATCCCGCCGGAAATTGCATGGCCGGCGATTCGGTGCGAGAATGACGCCTCGCCTAAGAAACCTTAGAGGTTGGATATGGATTCCGACAGCATCAGGCCACCGTGGGGACGGTTAGGTGCCGCGATGTTCCTGATCGCGGCCGTTACCGTCCTCGGCGCGGCCCCGGCCCCGGCCGCCCATGATGACACCGCCGGGCCGTTCGGGAACGCCGCCTGTTATGTCTTCGGCGGCCGGGAAAACTGCCGCACGGTGCGAATTTTCGACGCCGAAGAATGCATCATCAAGGTTCACCCGCAACCGTTGCCGGAACTCGACCCGGAAGTCGCCACCTGCCTGCTCGACGAGGTTCAGACCAAGATGGTCTACCTGCGCAAGGCGCGGCCCCGGAACCTGGCCGTCACCGACCGGGTCAGCATCAAAGGCCGTGGCGTCGTTGAGGTGCTGGTCCGATACGACGACAAAGGCGCGGCGGTGTGGGAACCTAAAAACGCCGATAGTTTTGAACTCAAGGGCGATGCGGCCCGGACCCGAAAGGCGATTGGCAAGTTTTCGTCTGAGTTTTGTACCGGTGAGAGCCGCATGGTCGGCGGCGGCACCAGCGGCGGTACCCTCAGCGCGAAGGAGGCTTATCGGCGGGCCGCCGAAGGCAGCATCGTGCTGGTCGATATCCGGCTGCCGTCGGAATGGCGCCAAACCGGGGTCGGCGTCAACGCCCATGCCATCACCATGCATCAAAGCATCTATAAATTCGTCGACCAGCTTAAGAAAGCCGGCGGCGACAAACGGCCGATCGCGCTGATTTGCGCCGAAGGCGTGCGCTCATCGGCGATGCAGAGAATGCTCAAGCAATACGGCTTCAAAGGCATCATCGATGTCAGCGAAGGCATGGTCGGCAGCAAAGCAGGATCGGGATGGATCAAATCGGGCCTGCCGGTAAAAGCCTACAACCCGGAGCAGGCGCAAATAAATCAATAGCGCCGTGGCGGCTTAAGCGGCCTCGGTCTTTTGCCGGTCTTCCGTCTCAGACCCGGCGCCGGGCATGACCTCGCCCTCTTGTTGCTTGAAGCGCCCGTGCTTGGCGTAAAAATCGTCGGTCGCCGTGTGCCGGGCGACCACATGCGGCGCCCCCATCAGGAAATCCCATAGCGCCAGGATACCGCCGGTCCACATGGTGCGGACCATCGGCCACAGTTTGCGCGACGCCCGCAGGGCCATTTTATCGGCGTTTTCCATGTGGTGGTAGTTTTCCCGGTCTTCCAGGGCGGCGCGGGCGTAATGGGTGGCGGCCCAGTTGCAGCGGTAATGCACGGTGCCGTCGGGACGGAAGATATAGAGCATATTGGGCATCGCCCCATAGGCCCGATGGAAGTCGCCCTCCAGGTTATCGACCAGCACCCGGCGGTGTTCGCCGTAGCGCGGTGTGACCATCTTGGCCGCCTTCAATTTGTCGTCAATCAACCGGTGCGCGCCCAGGCGTTCGCCCGGATGCGCCTCGCGGGTATAGATCATGGCGAATTCCACATCCGGGAAATCGGCCTTCAGCCCGGCCATGCCATCGATGTTCTTGGTGTACATGGAGCACGTCGATGACCCGGTTTCCAGCACCAGCCACTTGCCGTGGTAGTCCGACAGCTTCACGTCCTCTCCGGTATCCAGGTCGGTGAGCGTGAAATCCCTGATTGGCTGGCCGGCGGCGGGGCCGACGAACAGGTCGAAATTATAGTGGCGCACCTTAAAGCGCTTGTTGTTGTAGACAGGCTGTTCCGGGTTCTCGGACATGGCGGGCTCCTCCCTTTGCGCGGGGGATATTACCGGCAACGGGGCCCGTCGGCAAACGGCGGATGCCCGGTGGGGACATAGCGGCGTTCACGATTTCGTTTGACCGGCGGCCACTGTTTGATAAGGCTCACTGGGGACAAATGAACGGTGGGAGGACCGAGTGGACAGACTGCGAGGCAAGGTTGCCATCGTCACCGGCGCCGGTGGCGGCATCGGCGGCGCCATCGCCAGGGCCTTCGCCGGCGAAGGCGCGTCCGTGGTGGTGAACGACATCAACCCGGAACGCTTAAGCCGCACGGTTTCGGATATCGAGGGCACCGGCGGGCGGGCCGTGGCGCTGGCCGCCGATATCGCCCTGGAACAGACGGCCATTGATGCGGTGGCCCTTGCTAATTCCGAGTTCGGCGGGCTTTCGGTGCTGGTCAACAACGCCGTCTTCGACTTGGCCCTGGGCCCGCTCACCGGCATCACGCTGGAGGACTGGCAGCGCGCCATGGATGTCAACCTCACCAGCGCCTTTCTGATGTCCAAACACGCAATCCCGGTGATAGTGTCCGGTGGCGGCGGCTCGATCATCCATATCGCCTCGCAACTGGCGCGCGCCGCCAAACCCGGGCGCCCCTGGTACGTGGCCGCAAAAGGCGCGCTGATCAGCATGGCCCGGGCCATGGCCGTCGATCACGCGGACCAGAACATCAGGGTCAACACGCTGTCGCCGGGGCCGGTCGAAACCGATCGCTTCGTCGCCAATTTCGATGACCGCGAGGCCGCCCGGGCCGCCAACAACACCCTGATGAACCGGTTGGGAACGCCGGATGAAATCGCCGCCGGCGCCGTCTTCCTGGCCAGCGACGAAGCCTCGTTCATGACCGGCGCGGATTTGCTGATCGACGGCGGCTATACGGCGCAATAGCGGGCGCTTCAACCTCTCCGGGTCAGCAGGACGGAAGCCAAGCCAAACACGGGAACGCCGGGACGGGAACGCTCAGTCGGCGTCCATCATGCGGTCGATGATCGGGGTCAGCGTCATCTGCATGGCCAGGCTCATTTTGCCGCCGGGGACGACGATGGTATTGCGCCTCGACATCCACGAGCCTTCCAGGTTTTTGAGCAGCCACGGGAAATCGACGTCGAAGTCTTCGGGTTTGCGAAAGCGCACGACGACGACGCTTTCATCGACCGTCGGCACGTCGTTGGCGATGATCGGGTCCGAGGTGTCGACCACCGGGACGCGCTGAAAATTGATGTCGGAATGGCGGAACTGCGGCACGATATGATGGACATAATCGGGCATCCTTCTCAGGATGGTGTCGATCACCGCGTCTTCGGAATAGCCGCGCATGCCGGTATCGCGATTGATTTTCTGAATCCATTCCAGGTTGATCACCGGCACCACGCCGATCTTCAAGTCAACGTGCGGGGCTAAACTCACGCCTGCCGCCGACACCCAGCCATGCAGGCCTTCGTAGACCAACATGTCGGTGCCAACCGGCAGGTCCTCCCAGGGGCTGAATTCGCCCGGCTTGAGGTCCTGGTCTTTAAACGGTTCCGCCTCAGCCCAGTTATGAAGATAAAACCGCCGCTGCCCGCCGCCGTTTTCGCCATAGGCCCGGTAGAGCTTTTCCTGCTCAATGAACAGGTTGGCATCGGGGGAAAAGTGAGAAAAATTAGGGTTGCCGGCCTCGGATTCCTCGGCGATCTTATTCTTCATCTGGGCACGGTTGTAACGGTGAAAGCCATCGCCCTGAACATAGGCGGCCAACAATTCCTGGCGATTGCACAGTTTTTCGAAGGTCTCACGCACGGTCTGGCGGTTGGCGCCCGACGACCCGGTAACGGCGATAATGGGATGCCGGGCCGACACTCAGGCGGCCGCGGGTTTGAGTAACTTGCGCCGCTCTTGGATGATGTCCTGAAGGATCGGCGTCAAAATCAGTTCCATGGCCAGTCCCATTTTGCCGCCGGTGACGACGATGGAGTTACGCCTCGACATCCAAGAGCCTTCCAGCATCTGCAACAGATAGGGGAAATCGACATTGAATTGAGCCGGATCCTTGAAGCGGATGACGACCAGACTTTCGTCCGGGGTCGGAATGTCGCGGGCGATAATCGGGTCCGAGGTATCGACCACCGGCACCCGTTGGAAATTGATATCGGTGTGCTGGAATTGCGGAATGATGATGTGGACATAGTCGTGCATGCGCCTGAGGATGGTATCCATCACGGCTTCTTCGGAATATCCCCGGGTATTGGTATCGCGGTGGATTTTCTGAATCCATTCCAGGTTGATCACCGGCACAACCCCAATTTTAAGATCCACGTAGCGCGCCATGTCGATGCCTTCGCCGACCACGCACCCATGCAGTCCCTCATAGAACATCAAATCCGTTCGGGGTTCTATATCCTGCCACGGGGTAAATTGGCCCGGCTCCAGGCCCAGGTCCTTATAGGGCTCGCATTCTTCCTGGTTGTGCAGGTAGAGACGCCATTGCCCGGTGCCGTCCTCGCCATACTGACGATAGGTTTCCTCCAGCTCCTTGAACAGGTTGGCTTCCTCGCCGAAATGGGAAAAATGGACTTGGTCTTCGCTCTGGGCCAGTTCCATAACCGCCTTCATTTCGGCCCGGTTATAGCGGTGATAGCTATCGCCTTCGATGACGGCGGCCTTGATGCCTTCGCGATGGAACATATGCTCGAACGCAACCTTGACCGAACTGGTGCCGGCACCGGATGATCCGGTGACGGCGATGATTGGGTGTTTTTTCGACATTGTTC
>DASCOC010000173.1:0-3777 GCA_036011805.1 Rhodospirillales bacterium | reverse complement strand
CACATCCAATGGAAATTCCGCGACGAGGTTCGGCCCCGGTTCGGCGTCATGCGCGGCCGTGAATTTCTTATGAAGGACACGTATTCCTTTGACCTGGATTTTGAAGGCGCAAGGCGATCCTATAATAAGCAATTTATCGCCTACATGCGAACCTTCAAAAAATTAGGTTTGGAGGCCATTCCCATGCAGGCTGACAGTGGCCCCATCGGCGGCAAATTGAGTCACGAATTCATCATCCTGGCCGACACTGGCGAGAGCGAGATTTACTATGACTCAGATTTTACCCGCCTCACCCTTGATGAATTAACTTATTCGGATGACACCCTTATTGCTGGGAATGTCGATTACCTTACTAGCTGTTACGCTCGAACAGACGAAAAACACGATCAAGCCGTTTTCGAAAGGGAAGTGCCTGAAATGCGTCGTCGCCAGCGCCGCGGCATCGAGGTTGGCCACATCTTTTATTTTGGTAAGAAGTATTCCAAAGCCATGAACGCTGCCGTCTCCGGGCCCGACGGCAAGGACGTAAAAGTAGAAATGGGGTCTTACGGCATCGGTGTATCACGCCTGGTCGGGGCAATTATAGAAGCAAAGCATGACGACGCCGGCATCAAATGGCCGGAAGCGGTGGCGCCGTTCAAGGTCGGGCTGATCAACCTGAAAGTCGGTGACGGCGCTTGCGACAGGGTTTGTAATGACCTTTATGAAAAACTCAATAAAGCCAAAATCGAGGTTCTCTACGACGACCGTGATGCCCGCGCCGGGACCAAGTTCGCTGACATGGACCTGATCGGCCTGCCGTGGCAGGTGGTGATCGGCCCGAAGGCGGTTAAGGCGGGGGTCGTCGAATTTAAGAACCGGGCCAGCGGCGAGCGCCAGGAAATCAGCGCCGAGGCCGCCATCGCCCTGTTGACGGCCTAAAGAAAGGGCGGGCGCGTGTTTTCCTTTTTCGAATGGATGGTGGCGATGCGCTACCTCAGGGCCAGGCGCAAGGAAGGCTTCATTTCGGTGATCGCCTGGTTCTCCCTATTGGGGATCGCGCTGGGCGTTGCGACGCTGATTATCGTGATGGCGGTGATGAACGGCTTCCGCGAGGAACTGTTGACCCGGATTCTGGGCATCAACGGCCACCTCAGCGTCTATGGCCAAACCAACCAACTCAGGGATTTCGATCCCATCGCCGAGCGGCTGCGTAAGGTTACCGGCGTCGTCGCGGTAACGCCGATGATCGAAGGCCAGGTCATGGTGACATCGCGCGGCATCGCGCAAGGGGCGGTGGTGCGCGGCATCCGGGGCAAGGACCTCGCCGCCCGCGATATCGTCGCCAACAACATCCAATCGGGATCACTGGACGCGTTCAAGGGCAAGAACGCCATCATCATCGGCCAGCGCATGGCCACCAAAATGGGGGCACGGGTTGGGGACAAAATCACCCTGATATCGCCGAAAGGCAGCACCACCGCTTTTGGCACCGTTCCCCGGATGAAGGCCTATACCGTCGTCGCCACCTTCCAGATCGGTATGTACGAATATGATTCCAGTTTTATCTTTATGCCGCTGGAAAACGCGCAAGTGTATTTCAAGATGCCCGGCGCGGTCAGTAACCTTGAGGTTTTCGTCACCCATCCCGACAACGCCATCGCCATCGGCCGCGACATTTCCAAGGAAATGAAAGGGATGTCCCGCATCCATGATTGGCAACGGGTCAACGCCAGCTTTTTCAATGCCATCCAGGTCGAACGCAATGTCATGTTCCTGATCCTGACGCTGATTATTCTGGTCGCCGCCTTCAACATCATCTCCAGCCTGATCATGTTGGTGAAGGATAAGGGCAAGGATATCGCCATCCTCAGGACCATGGGCGCCACCAGCGGCATGATCATGCGTATTTTCTTCATTGCCGGCGCCTCGGTCGGCACCATCGGCACCATGGCCGGGTTCGGGCTGGGATTGGCATTCACCGAAAACATCGAAACTATTCGCCAATGGATTCAAGGGCTTACCGGGACCGATCTGTTTGCCGCCGAAATCTATTTCCTGTCAAAGCTGCCGGCGGTGGTGGACCCGTCTGAGGTCGTCGCCGTGGTGTTGATGGGATTGGGGTTGTCGTTCCTGGCGACGCTCTATCCGGCGTGGCGGGCATCCAAGCTCGATCCGGCGGAGGCGCTGCGTTATGAGTGAGCAGGGCATGACCGGCCATGATACCGGCAATGGGCGGGTGTTGGACCTCACCGGAATCAAACGCACCTTTCATCAGGGCCGTGACGACCTCAACGTGCTGCGCGGCGTCGATCTGGTCTTGCGCCGGGGAGAAATCGTCGCCCTGGTCGGGCCGTCCGGGTCCGGTAAATCGACGCTGCTTCATATCGCCGGGCTGTTGGAACCGCCCGACGGCGGCGACGTCGCCATTGCCGGGCAATCGTGCAACGGCATGAATGATCTGGCCCGCACCGCCATGCGCCGGGAGCACCTTGGCTTCGTCTATCAAAACCATCACCTGTTGGCTGAGTTTTCGGCACTGGAAAACGTCGCCATCCCCGCCATCATTGACGGCCTCGGCCGCGGCGAGGCGAAAAAGCGGGCCAGGGAAATCCTCGGCTGGATGGGATTGGAAGCCAGAGAAAGCCACCGCCCGGCCAGACTATCGGGCGGCGAACAACAACGGGTCGCCATCGCCAGGGCGTTGGCGTCGAAGCCGAGCCTGTTGTTAGCGGACGAACCGACCGGCAATTTGGACCCGGCGACGGCATCGGACGTGTTTGAGGTACTGTTGAAACTGGTGCGCGGGGCCGGGTTGACCGCCCTTATCGCCACCCATAACCCGGACCTGGCGCAACGTATGGACCGGATCGTCAACCTGGAAAGTGGCCGTCTGGTTGAATCCTGAGCCATATATAAAATATTCCGCAGGAAAACAAAAAAAATTATGGAACCCATTGGGCGAAGACGATGATCTGCTGGAACCCAGCGTCGATCCGAAAAAACGGGCCATTGGCATCCGCAAGGTTAGCGCCATCAACGAGGCATCCACGGGGTCAGGCCCTATTTCAACTGGGTCAAGTTGACCATCCGGGTGAAAACCTCGGAAACGCCGGAACGCTTCGCCAAACTGGCCAAGAACGTCGAATACCGCTGCCCGGTAATGAACCTGTTCCGCTCCGCCGGCGTCGAGGTCATCGCCGATTGGCAACTTGTGGTGGAAGAGGCTTAGGTAAAAACTGACACATTTGGACATATTGTGAAATTTCCCTGACACATTGATGCATTAGCCTTCCGGCCTACAAAAGGGGGGCCGTGGGGGCATTCAATGGCAAGATTTCCGCTATCCGTGACGCTTGGCGTCATTTTCACCTTGACCATATTCATGGCCTCGCCACGGGCGGAAACACTGGTGCTCAACAACACCAGTTCGGCGCCGCTGACAAACGACACCAAAACAGGATTTCTCGACCTCATTGCCGGCGAAGCCTTCAGGCGGAACGGCATCGAAATTTCGCTGATTAAGCTTCAGGCCGAAAGAGGCTTGAAAAACGCCAATGCGGGGATCGATGACGGCGAATTGCTTCGTTTCGAAGGCATGGAAAAGCTTTATCCGAATTTGGTTCCGGTGCCTGAGAAATTGATGGATATGCATTTCGTCGCCTTCAGTATTGATCCATCGATCAAAATTGACGATTGGCAAAGCCTTAAGAATTATTCCGTCGGCTACATCAAGGGGTGGAAAATTATGGAAATGAATATCCCGAAAGAGGCGCAGGTTATCCCCGCAAGGGATGC
>DASCOC010000172.1:0-2806 GCA_036011805.1 Rhodospirillales bacterium | reverse complement strand
AAATCCAGGGCAAATACCGCAAGATTCACCTGCCGGGGCATGCCGAATTGGAACCCGAACGCAGCTTCCAGCATCTTGAAAAACGCTATTTCGAACCCGGTGATCTCGGCTTTCCGGTATGGCGGACCATGGGCGGCGTCATCGGCATGTGCATCTGCAATGACCGCCGTTGGCCGGAAACGTTCCGGGTGATGGGGCTTCAGGGTGTCGAACTGGTGGCGCTGGGCTACAACACCCCCAGCAGCAATTCGCTGAAGGCGTCCGAAACCCCGGAAACCCGCAAATACCACAGCCGCCTGTGCATGCAGGCCGGTGCCTATCAGAACGCCACCTGGGTGGTCGGCGTCGCCAAGGCCGGTGACGAGGATGGCCATCACCTTTTCGGCGACACCATGATCATCAACCCGTACGGCGAAGCCGTCGCCGAGGCCAAAACCGAAGACGATGAACTGGTCATGTTCGATTGCGACCTGGATGAATGCCGCTTTCTTAAGGAAACCACATTCAACTTCGCCGCCCACCGGCGGGTAGAACATTACGGCTTGATCACGGAACAGACCGGGGCCAACCCCCCGGAAGAATAACGGCGTAACAAATTGTCTCAACAACGCATCGGGATTTCGGCCTGGGTGTACCTGGTGATTGCCGGGCTGGCCTTGATTGACGCTTTCATACACCTGCCCCAATTGGTGCCGGTGACGGCGGGGTTGATCGTTGTTTTCATCCTGCTTCAGTTCAGGGAAATCCCGCTGCCGCAAAAAATCGCCGGCATCCTGTTAACCCTGATCGGTCTCATCGGCGCGGCGGGGTCCGAGAATTGGGCCGGGGTGGTGATCGACGGCATTGCCCGGTCGCGGATATTCCTGTTGTTGTTCTTCGCCGTTTCCTGGCTGCAATATCCGGTCAACCAGAGCCCTTCCATGCAGGCGGCGCAAAGAACCATCGTCAGCCAGCCGCCGGGGCGGCGTTTTCTTTTCATGTCCTTCGGCGTTCATATTCTGGGCGCCGTGCTCAATCTTGCCGGGCTTGGCTTGCTGTCGACCATGGTCGAAAAGCAAAAGAACCCTCACCTGCGCCGCCGCATGGCCATGGCCCTGATAAACGGATTCGGCAGCGCGTCCTGCTGGTCGCCGTTCTTCATCGGCATGATCGTCGTTCTGGTCGCCCTGCCCTCACTGTCGTGGCGCGACATCGGGCCGTTGGGAATGCTGCTGGCGCTCACCATCATGACCATGGGCTGGCTCTATGACCGGTTGGTTCTCCGCGCCTCGATGCCGTCCGAGGCGGTGTCCGGCCCGGTCGCCATCTCAAGGCAGCATTTTTGGCGAACGGCGGGCCTGTTGGGCTCGCTGGTCGGTCTCGCCATTGCGATTGTCGAATTTACCGGCACCTCCATTCCCGTCACCCTGGGCCTGATGGGGCCGCCGTTCGCGGTGATTTGGTATATGTCCATCGGCGCCAAGGGTACCCGGTTTCCGCATCGCGCCAAAAGCCTGGCCCATGACGTCATGAAAGGGTTGCCGACGCTGCGCAACGAGGTCCTGGTCTTCGTCGCCGCCAACATCCTCGGCGTCGGCATTTCCAGCGCCATTCCGACCCAGGATATGGCCGCGGTGGTGAATGCGGTGTTGCCGTGGACCGACGCTAAAATCATCGCCCTGATCCTTTTTTTCCTGTTCACCAGCGCCATCGGCCTGCACCCGGTCATCGTCGTCATTGTGCTCAGTTCCATTCTCCCGCCCGACGCGCTCGGCATGCGGGATTGGGTGATGGGCCTGACCTTTGTCGGGGTGTGGGGGTTGAGCACCATGGTCTCGCCATTTTCCGGGACCACCCTGTTCATGTCGCGGGTCACCGGCGTTCCCGCCCATATCATCGGCTGGCGCTGGATGCTGCCGACGTCGTTGCTCAACGGCACGATGATCGCGCTGATGATTATCGCCATCCGGCATGTGATTTAAGGAATGGTGGCGGCGATGCCCGATTTCGGGGGGTAAGTGGACGGTGATCAATCCCGCGCCCCCTCCTCGAGCGGAGGCAATGGTTGCCCCTCCGGTGAATTCTGCATAGATTTCTTCATTCGAACGAAATTACAGCGGGATCGGCTATACCAATGAGTAAACCCGTCGTCGGTATCATCACCAACCAGTTCATGGTGGATGATCAGTATCCGGTACAACTTACCGGCAATGCGTATATCGAGGCGATTGCAGAGGTTGCCGGTGCGGCGCCGGTGATTATTCCGTCCTTGCCCGATTGCGTCGATATTGACGAGATCATGGGCTTTTGCGACGGGTTTCTGTTGACCGGCGGCAGACCCAACGTCCATCCGGAAGAATACGGCCACGAACCCACGGACGCCCATGGCGCCTTCGACCGCGGCAGAGACCGGGTCGCGCTGCCGCTGATCCGCAACTGCGTTGAAATTGGCCAACCGGTACTTGGCGTGTGCCGGGGCTTTCAGGAATTTAACGTGGCGATGGGCGGCACCTTGCATCCTGAAATCCGGGACATTCCCGGGCGCATCAACCACCGATTGCCGCCGGATGGGGCACTCGAAGACAAGTACGCCAACCGCCACCCCGTAAAATTGTCCTCGGGCAGCGCTTTTGCCCGGATCTTCGGCGCCGACGAAGTGCTGGTGAATTCGCTGCACGGTCAGGGTATTGAGGAATCGGGGCCGCGGATCATTGTCGATGGCTACGCGCCCGACGGTACCGCCGAAGCCATCTCGATCGAAAACGCCCCCGGATTTGCCTTGGACGTCCAATGGCATCCCGAATACAACGCCGCCAACGACCCCGTC
>DASCOC010000171.1:0-2875 GCA_036011805.1 Rhodospirillales bacterium | reverse complement strand
GAGCACACAGACACCGTCTTCGGGCAGGCCGTCGTCACCGACTGACCAACGGTATTTCGCTACGCAATAGCATTTATGAAGAGTCACCAAAGCAGTTGGACGCGTTGTACCCCGCAATTCAACGCATATCCGCTTTGGGTCATAAGCAGACCTTTTTCGTGCCTGCCCAAAATGTCCGCTTTCGGGGTGTAAGCGGACATTGAACAGCCAAGAAATACACGATGCCCCCTCCTTGACACACCCCCCAGGCGTGACTATGTACCCATTATGTTCTTTTAGTGTCTTTGCTCTTTGACATGGTGAATAGGAAAAAGGAAAAGCGCCCGGCTGGTTAATACCGGCGGCGGAGGCGGCGGTTTGCCGTGGCCTGAACGGACGAAAAACCAAAGACTACAAATGTAGACATATGCGTACTTTTGCTGACAATTATTCCGGACCCGCCGGCGACCGAATGGATGATTTTAGCTTAAAATTCAAATAGCTAACCGTGTCGCATTCCGAAACCGCCGGTCACATCGCCCCATCACAACGGCATATTGCCGTGCTTCTTCCACGGGTTGTCGAGTTTCTTGTTCCGCAGCATGCGCAGGCTCTTGGCGATCCGCACCCTGGTGTTGTGCGGCATGATGACGTCGTCGATATAACCGCGGTGGCCGGCGATAAACGGGTTGGCGAAGCGTTGCCGGTATTCCTCGGTGCGCTCGGCGATCTTATCGGCGTCGCCGATGTCGGCGCGGAAGATGATCTCGACCGCGCCCTTCGGCCCCATCACTGCGATTTCCGCCGACGGCCAGGCGAAATTAACGTCGCCGCGCAGGTGTTTTGAGCTCATCACGTCATAGGCGCCGCCATAGGCCTTCCGCGTGATCACCGTGACCTTGGCCACCGTCGCCTCGGCATAGGCGAACAACAGCTTCGCCCCATGCTTGATGATGCCGCCGTATTCCTGGACGGTGCCGGGCAGGAACCCCGGCACATCGACGAAGGTGACGATGGGAATGTTGAAGCAATCGCAGAAACGGACGAACCGGGCCGCCTTGGTCGAGGATGAAATATCCAGGCAACCGGCCAGCACCATCGGCTGATTGGCGACGATGCCGACGCTGCTGCCTTCCATGCGGCCGAAGCCGACGATGATGTTGGCGGCATAACCGGGTTGGAGTTCGAAAAAATCGCCTTCATCGACCACCTTGATGATCAGTTCCTTCATGTCGTAGGGCTTGGCCGGATCGTCGGGGATCAGGGTGTCGAGACTGATTTCGACCCGGTCGCCGAGATCCGGCGTCGGCCGGCTTGGCGGTTGTTCGCGGTTATTGGCGGGCAGAAAATCGATGAACCGGCGCAGCATCAACAGCGCCTCGGCGTCATCGTCGAAGGCCTTGTCGGCGACGCCGGATTTGGTCGTATGGGTGCCGGCGCCACCCAGTTCATCTTGCGTCACTTCCTCATGGGTGACGGTCTTGACCACCTCCGGGCCGGTCACGAACATATAAGACGTGCCGTCGACCATGAAGATGAAGTCGGTCATCGCCGGGGAATAGACAGCGCCGCCGGCGCACGGCCCCATGATGATGGAAATTTGCGGAATGACGCCCGATGCCAGGACGTTGCGTTGGAACACCTCGGCGTAGCCTGCCAGCGACGCCACCCCTTCCTGGATGCGGGCGCCGCCGGAATCGTTGATGCCGATCACCGGCGCCCCGACCTTCATCGCCTGGTCCATGATCTTGCAGATCTTTTCGGCGTGGGCCTCCGAAAGCGAGCCGCCGAAGACGGTGAAGTCCTGGGAGTAGACGAAGATCAAGCGGCCGTTGACGGTGCCGAACCCGGTGACGACGCCGTCACTGGGAATGCTGTTTTTGTCCATGCCGAAATCGGTGCTGCGGTGTTCGACGAACATGTCCCATTCTTCGAAGGAATCGGGATCGAGCAACAATTCAATACGCTCTCGCGCCGTCAGCTTGCCCTTGGCGTGCTGGGCATCGATCCGCTTCTTACCGCCGCCGAGACGGGCGCGCCGGCGTTTTTCTTCCAATTGACGAATGATGTCCTGCATGAGCCCTCCGCAGCTTACGTCAGCCCCAACCTTACGTTAGCCCCAACCTTACGTCAGCCTAAGACCCTTAGTCGTTTCGAACAAGTTCCAGGAAATCGATGGCCGCCTGGATTTCATCCTTGAGTGCGTCGCGGCGCACCCTATCGGTTTCGTCTTCACCCCATTTTTGCGCTTGCCAGCGTTCGTCCAGTTGCGAGGCCAACATCGCTTGCTCAGGGCCAAGATGGCCGTTGATGACGGCCAAGCCGACGATCAAGGAACCGCACGATTGGGTCAGCACCGCCAACGCCGCCAGCGACCGGTCATCCAAGGCCTCCACCGCGTTTCGCAGATGCGACAATGCCTCGGCCGGTTGGGCCACGGGGCTGATCCCTTCGGTAACCGCCAAGCGGGCCTTGAACGTGGCCGCCGCCCAATCCAGCAGCGGCTGCCAGGTTTTTTGCTGATGCGCCCGCAACTCGGCCGGTTGCTCGGCCCGATAACACAAAAGATCGGTGCCGGCGAATTTCAGGACAAAGTCGACAATGGACGACCGGTCTTCACTGACTTGTGCGGCGGCTTTATGGATAGGCGTCGAATTCGGCATTAGTTCCCGAACAACCCTTTGATCGCGCCGCCGATGCTCTTGCCGATCTCATCGACTTTTTTGTCGACCTTATCGACGGCGGACGTGGGTTGTTGTTGTTCCGCCGGCGGCGGCGCCGAGGACGATGAGGTTGACGAGGTTGACGCCGGGGCCGGTTTCGCCGCAGAGCGCACGACGGCGCCACCGCCGAGGGCCATTTTGCAGTAATCCGTATCGTCGACACTGGTGCCGCT
>DASCOC010000170.1:0-3098 GCA_036011805.1 Rhodospirillales bacterium | reverse complement strand
CCTGAACTTTCTTCAGCCGGTATCTCTGGTGTCGTTGTTGGCGATGCTGGTTCTGTTGTTCAGCTTCCAGGGCGAACAGATCATCGCCCAGCCGCTGGTTATTGTCCTGCTGGCGGTGCCGATTACCATCCAGGTCTATTTCAATTCCGGCTTGGCCTATCTATTAAGCCGCCATTTCGGCGTCGAGCATTGCGTTGCCGGGCCGTCGGCCCTGATTGGCGCCAGCAACTTCTTCGAGCTGGCGGTGGCTGTCGCCATCAGTCTGTTCGGTTTCAATTCAGGGGCGGCGTTGGCCACGGTGGTCGGTGTTCTGGTCGAGGTCCCGGTGATGTTGTCGGTGGTGCGGATCGTCAATTCCAGCCGCCAGTGGTACGAGAATCCGGGTCGGGCCTAAGCGTCCCCCGTCAGGCCGGCGTTTTCCCCAACAGCCCGTTCAATTCAACCGCGCTTAACGCGCCTTTCGGCAGGTCTAGGAAACCACGGATCAGCCGTTCCAGGTGGTCCAGGGTATCGTCGAATACGGCCGCCGTTTCTTCACCGTTGCCGGTGAACAGGGCCGGATCGGCAAGACCCCAATGGGCGCTGACCGGCCCGCCCGGCCAAACCGGACAGGTTTCACCGGCGGCGTTATCACAAACCGTGATGATCAAGTCCATGACCGGCGCGCCCGAAACCTCGAATTCACCCCAGTTTTTCGAGCGCAGCCCATCGGTGGGAAGGCCGCGTTTGTTGAGCGCCTGAACGGCGCTGGGATTGACCCGCCCGGCCGGATGACTGCCGGCGCTATAGCCTTTGTAACGGCCCTGGCCCAAATGGTTGAGCAGACACTCGGCAATGATGCTACGGCATGAATTACCGGTGCATAGGAAAAGCACATTATACGTTCGGTCAGGCATCAGGTTTTCCAGCAGTCATTTAGGGTTGTTGTGGGGCATTTTCGTGCCATTTTCCACGACGTTTTTGAGGATTCGGATTTTGCCGTTGAATCCCTGAAATCGCCATATTCCATTGTTAGGGTCTTTGATAGCCTGCATATGGCTTTAACCACGGGGCCGGGCGGCATAATCCGAAATTGGGCCATTTGCATTAATTAGTGGCTTAATATCAGATGCTTATGCTTAAATTTGTAGGTAAAATTTTGCTTACCGCCACTGACAAGTGAACGGATTGGCGGGAAAATAGGAAGATTGAGGACTTCCAGCGGAGAAATTTCATCACATATATTGTAGAATGCGTAAGGTGCTTCCCCCGGTACGGTAGGAAGTTGAAAAAAAGAGCAAGGCTAATGAGTGTTCCCAATCAGCCGAAAAAACCGCCCATTGGCGTAGATGACGAAGACACGGCGGTCGGTGTTGCCGTCAAGTCCAGGAAAAAGACCAAAAAGCCGGCCATGTACAAGGTCCTGCTTTTGAATGATGACTACACGCCGATGGAGTTCGTCGTCCATGTGTTGGAACGATATTTCGAAAAACGCAGCGAGGAAGCCGTCCGGATCATGCTGCACGTCCACCAGAAAGGCGTCGGCATGTGCGGGGTTTACACCTATGAGGTAGCGGAAACCAAAGTCGGTCAGGTCATGGACCTTGCCCGGCAACATCAGCATCCCTTGCAATGCACGATCGAAAAAGACGGCGACGACGGCTAAAAATTAACTGGCTACGGAATAAGAAAAACAACGGAGAACAACATGTTGTCACGCAACCTAGAGCAAACGCTTCATCGGGCATTGGCGCTGGCCACCGAGCGGAATCATGAGTACGCGACATTGGAGCACCTGTTGTTGTCGTTGACCGATGACCAGGATGCCGTTGCCGTGCTACGTGCCTGTGGCGTTGACCTGGAACAACTTCATAATGACCTGACTGATTTTATCGACAATGATCTTGCCGACATCGGCCGAGCCAAGGGCGGCGAGCCGAAACCGACGGCCGGATTCCAGCGGGTTGTTCAACGTGCCGTCATCCATGTGCAATCTTCGGGCCGTGAGGAAGTGACCGGGGCCAACGTTCTTGTCGCCTTGTTCTCGGAACGAGAATCCCATGCCGTCTATTTCCTCCAGTTGCATGACATGACGCGCCTGGATGCGGTCAATTACATTTCTCACGGCATCGCCAAGGTCCCCGGCGAATCCCGATCCCAACCTGTCCAAGGCGCCGAGGAAGACGGCGCGGAGGAAGGGGTCGTCGAGCAGGGCGATGAGGCGCTTGAGGCCTATTGTATCAATCTCAATAAAAAAGCCGCGGATGGCCGGATCGACCCCCTCATCGGCCGCCAGGAGGAAATTGACAGGACCATCCAGATCCTTTGCCGCCGGACCAAGAACAATCCGCTTTACGTCGGTGACAGCGGCGTCGGCAAGACGGCTATCGCCGAAGGTCTGGCCAAAAGAATCGTCGAGGAGGAGGTGCCGGAAGTTTTAACCAACGCGGTCATCTATTCTCTCGACATGGGGGCGTTGCTCGCCGGCACCCGGTACCGGGGCGATTTTGAGGAACGCTTAAAGAGCGTGATGTCGGAATTGGAAAAAATGGATGATTCCATTCTGTTCATCGACGAAATCCATACGGTCATCGGCGCCGGGTCAACGTCGGGCGGGTCCATCGATGCGTCGAACATCCTAAAACCATCCCTGGCCAGCGGCAGCCTTCGCTGCATGGGGTCGACCACCTACAAGGAATACCGCAGCTACTTTGAAAAAGACCGGGCCTTGGCCCGGCGCTTCCAGAAGATCGATATCTATGAGCCCAGCATCGAGGACACGGTCAAGATTTTGCGTGGCCTAAAACCTTATTTCGAAGAGCACCACAAGGTCCGTTACACCATGGAGGCGCTGCGCTCGGCGGTGGAACTGGCGGCGCGTTATATCAATGACCGAAAACTGCCGGATAAGGCGCTCGACGTCATCGATGAAGTCGGCGCGTCCCGGATGCTGTTGCCGAAGAAAAAGCGCCGCAAAACGGTGACCGTTAAGGATGTCGAGGCCGTCGTCGCCAAAATCGCCCGGATACCGCCGAAAAGCGTTTCCGTGGACGACCGCAAGGCCTTGAAAACCCTAAGCCGCGACCTCAAGACCATGGTTTTTGGCCAGGATAAGGCAA
>DASCOC010000169.1:0-1893 GCA_036011805.1 Rhodospirillales bacterium | reverse complement strand
CATATTGCAACAGGTCGAAGATATAGGGCAGGGCTTCCTTATCGTGGATCTGGAAGGGTTCCTCTACCGTAACATCTTCCAGGTTACCGGTAATCCGCCCCTGGCCGATGCCTTCGGCGATTGAATCGCCTTCGCCCTTCAATTCGCCGGTGGTGAAGTAATTGAACATCGAGGCACCCATAGGATCGGCGATTCCGATTTTTACGTTGGGGGCTTTTTCCCTCATGAACATGGAAACCCCGGCCAAGGTGCCGCCGGTGCCGACGGAACAGATAAATCCGTCCAGCTTGCCGCCGGTTTGTTCCAAAATCTCCGGCCCGGTGCCTTCAATATGGGCGCGGCGGTTGGCGGTGTTGTCCCATTGATTGGCGTAGAGCACGCCGGAAGATTCCTTTTTCTCCATCTCCTTGGCCAGTCGTTCCGCGACATGAACATAGTTTTCGGGATTTTTGTATGGCACCGCGGCGACCTCTTTGAGTTCGGCGCCGCAAAGCCGGAGCATGTCCTTCTTTTCCTGGCTTTGAGTTTTGGGAATAACGATCATGGTGCGGTATCCGAGGGCGTTGCCGCACAACGCCAGACCGATACCGGTGTTGCCGGCGGTGCCTTCGACGATCAGGCCACCGGGTTGCAAGGCGCCACGGGCCTCGGCGTCCCTGATGATGAAAAGGGCGGCGCGGTCCTTGACCGAACCGCCGGGATTGAGAAATTCCGCCTTGCCCAGGATTTCGCAGCCGGTTTCCTCCGATGCGCGGCGCAAGCGGATTAACGGGGTATTGCCGATGGTATCAACGAAACCGTTTAAGATCGTCATGGATCGATTTTCCTGCCGGGGGTGTTGTTGAAGATTAATCGCAGCGTCAACGGTGTTCAAGCGCCCCATTCGTTCCTGACGTGGCCAAGATTGGTGCGTAGCCATTGCAGCGCGATGATGGTCATGGCGTTGATGATTCTCCCCTGGTCCAACAATTCGAAGGCGTGCTGCGTGGAGACGGAAAAAACTCGGATATTCTCATGTTCTTCGGTGACACCGAAAATCCCTTCGGCGTTGCTGGCATCGACCCGGCCACAGAAGGAAAATACCGATTCAGAAGAACCGCCGGGACTGACCAGGTAATGGTTGATGGGTAATATCTGGCTAATTTCAAGGCCGGTTTCCTCGACCATTTCCCGCCGGGCGACGTCCTCGGGGCTTTCTCCTTTTTCGATAATGCCGGCAATACATTCCACCAGCCAAGGCGAGGCGTCGTCGTCAAACCAACCCGACGCCAATGCCGCATAAGCGCCGGGCCGGAACTGCTCGATCAAGACAATCCGGTCAAGGTCGGGGTCATAAGGCAGAAGAGACACGGCGTGGCCGCGCTCGAAAATTTCGCGCGACATTTCACCGCTCCAGCCCCCTTCGAACAGGCGGTGCTTCAGGCTGTAATGATCGAGCCGGAAGTAGCCTTGGAAGGGGGTCGTCTTTTCGATGACTTCTACATCACCTGTTTTCAATGTGGGGGTCATGGGCCTCTCGCACGGAAATTGGGGAAACGTCTTTGTCGAACATGAAGGCAATATTGTCCAGCCGCCATCGCCGAGAAATGTCCCGTCCACAGGAGCCTAAATTCGGAAGTCAGGATCGATAGCAGAATGAAGGGGTGACGCCGGGGAAACCGGGCAAGCGCCAAGAGTCTTTGGCCTGACCGCCCTGGGTATGGAAACTGCCGTCGATATTCTGGCCTACTGTGCGACGCTACCAACGAAATAACCCTGTTAATCGTCAAACTTGAGAGCGCCGGTCTATATCAGGCCGGCGTTTTTTTCTGTTCGGCGGCATCGAATGTTACCTGGGGATTGCCCATAATTGCTTGGATGGACACGAACAGGACGAGCGAACCCTAACCCGCG
>DASCOC010000168.1:0-3973 GCA_036011805.1 Rhodospirillales bacterium | reverse complement strand
TGAACGTGATTCGCTCTGCAATGATCGGCAGCTTCATCGGAATCCTGCCTGGCGCCGGCAGCCCCATTGCCGCATTGGTCTCATACAGCGAGGCGGTACGCTGGAGTAAGGATAAAAGCCGCTTTGGAAAGGGAGACCTGCGTGGCGTAGTCGCATCAGAGGTCGCCAATAACGCAGCGGCTCCTGCGGCGATGATTCCATTGATCACGCTGGGGGTTCCCGGCTCATCACCCGCCGCAGTCATCGCTGGCGCACTTATGCTGAGAGGCTTGAATCCTGGCCCGGAACTTTTTCAGACCGACGGAACGCTCGTATATTCCTTCGGTTGGTCATTGTTGCTGGCCGGGATTGTGACGTTCATCCTTGGCAGCTTGTTTGCACCTATGTTGGTTCGAGTAATCAGTATTCCTTTGCGGCTTTTGGCTCCCCTGATCATGCTGTTGGCTGTGATCGGAGCCTATGCAATCCGCAATAATATCTTCGACGTATACATCATGCTTGGAATCGGGGTGTTCGTTTTCTTAATCAAGCGGCTGGGCTTCCATCCCGGCCCTATCGGTCTGGGTTTGATTCTGGGCCCCATCATTGAACCCTCGCTTGTACAGGCCATGTATATCGCCGATGCAACGTCAGTATGGAATGTCTTCTTCACCGGTACAATCAACATCATACTCATCTCGTTTAGCGTTCTTTCAATTGCCTTCGTCGTATGGTCGCGCAGGATGGATCGGGCGCAGGAACGCGCCAGCGTTTCGACCGAGGGCCGGTTGGCGGACGCGCAAGAAACAGAGTAGGAAGCAGCATGCGAATATTATTAGACCGAGACCTCCTGACCGCGCTGGTCCTGTTCGGCGTTTGTGCCGTGTTTTCGGCCGACGGCGGCGCTAATGTAAAGGATTGGATATTTCCCCTTCTGGCCACCTACGTTGTTTTAGGAATTGCCGTGGCTTTGTTCTTGCTCGTTATTTTTAGGGCAATAAAGAAGCACGTCCCGGACATCGTTCAGCTGACCTCGGAAGACCGGATTGCCCTCATCGACGTGCTCGTGTTCTTCTTGATCGTGCTTGCCTATATGTTCGTGATGTATGGCCTCGGGTTCTGGCTATCCAGCTTTCTAATGTTGTCACTGACATCAGTCTATCTGACTCTGGACAAAACGCGCCGTAACATAAGGCTTGCTTTGATCGTGCCTCTTGCGACTTGCGTCGTATTTTATTTCGTCTTCCTGCACGTGTTCTACGTGCCGTTTCCGAAAGCGACTTGGTGGCCGGGCTTGAGCTGAACGGAACCGCGGGCGCGGCCGGTCGGCATGGTGCTGATGATTACCGTGACCTGGTCGTTTTATTACGGCATCCGCCGTTCACGAAAGGAAAGTCTCCGCTTGACCTCCGCAGGACAGGGATAAACCATGCGCCCGACCAATTTACTCATCATCATGGCCGACCAACACAGCCCGAAAGTCCTGGGCAGCTATGGACACCCTATCGTGCGCACGCCGCACCTAGACAAGCTGGCCGGGGATGGCGTCAGGTTCACCAACGCCTATTCGCCATCACCCTTGTGCGTGCCCGCCAGGGCCTGTTTCGCCACCGGGCGCGGGGCCGACCAGACCGGATGCTGGGATAACGCCCACGCCTACGATGGAAGCGTTCCCGGATGGGGGCACCGGGTGCAAGCGGCGGGACATCAAAACGTTTCCATCGGCAAGCTGCATTACCGCCAAGAGGTCGACCCCGTCGGCATCGATGAACAGATCGTTCCAATGCACATCGCCGAGGGTAAGGGGGATCTTCTCGGCGCCATCCGCCCGGACCCGCCGGTACGCCACCAGGGCCGGAAATTCGCCGAACAGGTCGGTCCCGGCGAAACGGTCTATAACCGCTATGACCGCGACATCGCCAAGCACGCGTGCGAATGGTTGATGCGTCGGGCCGGGGAGCCGGCGACGAAGCCTTGGGTCCTGTTCGTTTCGTTTATCGCACCGCATTTTCCGCTGATCGTTCCCCAGGAATATTTCGACATGTACCCCGTTGGCGATATTCCCATGCCCAAACCGGAGGACCTGCGCCACTTTGCGACCCATCCCTGGTGGAAGGCGTTTAACGACAGCATTATCATTGACCAATTCTTCAAGGACGACGATCACCGGAAAATCGCGATAGCGTCCTACCTTGGTCTTTGCAGCTTCGTCGATGACTTCGTCGGCGATATCCTCTCGACCCTGGAGGAAACGGGCCTCGCCGCCGATACCCGCGTCGCTTATACCAGCGATCACGGCGAAAACCTGGGCGCCCGGGGGCTGTGGGGAAAATCCACCATGCATGAAGAGTCGGCGGGCATCCCGTTGATTCTGCGGGGGCCGGATCTGCCTCAAGGTAAGGTTGTCAAGACGCCGGTTTCGCTGTTGGATTTTCATCCCACCATCCTGGAATGCATCGGCGCGCCGGCGTCCGTGGATGACGCTGACCTGACGGGCGAGTCGTTGTTACAAATCGCCGCCGCCGATGATGATCCGGACCGCGTGGTAATGAGCCAATACCACGGCGCGGCGTCGACCTCGGCGGCTTATATGTTGCGCCAGGGTTCCTACAAGTACGTTCACTATGTCGGGTTTGCGCCCGAACTTTTCGATCTCGAAAACGACCCCGAGGAAATGACCAACCTGGCGGACAATGAACAATACCGCTCGGTGTTGGAAGATTTCGAAGCCAAATTACGGAATATACTTGACCCGGAAGAGATCGACCGCCGGGCCAAGGCGGATCAGGCTCGCCTGGTCGATGCCCATGGCGGGCGCGAGGCGGTGCTCACCCGTGGCGGCCTGCACGGAACGCCGGCGCCGGGAGAAAAACCGGACCTGGCTTCCGAATGACTT
This sequence comes from Rhodospirillales bacterium, assembly GCA_036011805.1. GTDB lineage: Bacteria > Pseudomonadota > Alphaproteobacteria > Rhodospirillales > Casp-alpha2 > Casp-alpha2. The sequence goes on along the minus strand of DASCOC010000168.1, from coordinate 1,098 downwards.
CGAAACGGATAGAAGCAAGTCCCACTCCTTAAATATAAATTTGTCAGTCTTCGGCATTGTCACGTAAACTGGCTGGTGTCGGGGTGGCATGTCAAAGTAGCATCGTGAGATGCAGAACATCTCTTTCAAGCGCCATCGCTTCCCACCTGAAATCATCCGTCATGCCGTGTGGCTATACGCCCGGTTCACATTGAGCTATCGAGACGTTGAGGATTTGCTCGCGGAACGCGGTTTGGATATTTCCTACGAAACTGTCAGGCGCTGGTTCCTGAAATTTGGCGGGCCAATTGCCTCTAACTTGCGACAACCGCGGCCAGCGCCCAGCGACTATTGGCATCTTGACGAAATGGCGATCATGATCCGTGGAAAACGACATTGGCTGTGGCGTGCCGTGGACAATGAGGGCGAGGTTCTCGACTTCCTGGTTCAGCCAAAACGTAATGCCCGAGAGGCGCTAAAGCTGATTCGTAAACTCTTAAAGAAACAGGGTTGGCCACCGACACGGATCGTGACTGATAAGCTCAGGTCTTATCATGTTGCCTTCAGAAAGCTTGGTCTGTCTGCAGAACATATCGACAATAAGAGAGCCAATAACCGCGTGGAGAACTCGCATCAACCAGTTCGGAGACGAGAGCGAAAGATGCAGAAGTTTAAATCACCAGGCGCTGCCCAGAAGTTTCTCAATATTCAATCTGCCACTTTCAACACCTTTTATGTACAACGCCATCTACTCAAACGAACCACTTTCAAGCAATATCGTTCCGAAGCGTTCGATGTGTGGGAATGTGCAAGTGTAGCTGCCTAAAAAACAGTGAGAAAGAATCTCTGCGTCCGCTGTCAGTTAATGTGACAATGCCGCCCAAGGGCACACCCCAGGACCGCATCGACATCATCACGGCGGCTTTGTACAAGACCATGAAAGACAAGAGCTTCCTGAAGATGATGAAAGCCGTCGGCAGCCCGTCTAATCCGCTTCATGGTGAAGCTTTCAAGAAAATGATCGCGGCAGAACACAAATAGCTTGGTGTTATTTTCAAAAAGGTTGGTCTGAAAAAGAAATAGACGGGGATAGCGAGTCTTTTCATTTTAGCTCTAATC
>DASCOC010000167.1:0-8864 GCA_036011805.1 Rhodospirillales bacterium | reverse complement strand
ATCCATCGGTCAAACCCATTCAGGCAATTTTGGACAATTCCGTCGCCCGGGGGCCGGGCCGGCCGTGCCTTGATTTTATGGGAAAGGTCAGCACCTACGCCGAAATCGGCGATATGGTGAACCGCGCGGCGAAGGGGTTTCAGAATCTAGGGGTTCGAAAAGGTGATCGCGTCGGGCTCTGCCTGCCGAACTGCCCCTACTATGTAATTGGTTATTTTGCCGCCATGAAGGCCGGGGCAACGGTGGTCAACTTCAATCCGCTGTATACCGAAAAAGAAATTCAGGACCAGATTACCGACAGCGGCACCACCGTCATGGTGACGATTGATCTGAAAACGATTTTTCCGAAGGTGGAGGCAGCCCTCAACACCAATGCCTTGCGGTCCATTGTCATCTGTTCGCTTAGCGACGCCTTACCACCGGTCAAGGAACTGTTGTTCAACGCCTTCAAACGGGACGAAATAGCAGAAATATCCGAGGATCTCCGGATCAGGTCTTTCGACAAACTGGTCTCACAGGGCAGCGATCCCGATCCGGTCGAGATCGACCCGAAAACCGACATCGCCCTGCTGCAATATACCGGCGGCACCACGGGAACGCCGAAGGGCGCCATGCTGACCCACGCCAACATTTCGGCCAACACCCAACAGGTACGGCTGTGGGTGGGGGAACCCGACCCGGATGGTGAACGATTCCTATGCGCCATTCCTTTTTTTCATGTCTTTGCCATGACCGCCGCGATGAACTTAGGCGTAGCCATGGGGGCGGAACTGATCCTGCACCCGCGTTTCGATCTCGAGGATGTGCTAAAAACCATTGACGCCCGCCACCCCACCCTGTTCCCGGCGGTGCCGACCATTTTTAACGCCATCACCATTTTTGACGGACTGGACCGTTATGATCTTTCATCCATCCGCTATTGCATTTCCGGTGGCGCGCCGTTGCCGTCGGCGGTCAAGGCCAGCTTCGAGAAACTAACCGGCTGTGTGGTCGTCGAAGGGTACGGGTTGTCAGAAGCCTCTCCGGTCGTTGCCTGCAACCCGCCCGATGCCGCTAACAAGCCTGATTCCATCGGCCTTCCGCTGCCATGGACGGAAGTGGATATTCGGGATATCGACAAGTCGAATGTCTCCGTACCGACAGGAGAACGAGGGGAACTTGCCATCAGGGGGCCACAGGTGATGGCCGGGTACTGGAATAATCCCACCGAAACGTCCAAGACGTTACGGGACGGCTGGTTGATGACCGGCGATGTCGGGCACGTTGACGAAGACGGCTATTTGTTCCTGACGGATCGGCTTAAAGACGTCATTTTCTGCTCCGGCTTCAAGGTCTATCCCCGGATCATCGAGGATGCCCTATACCAACACCCCGAGGTCGACGAGGTCATCGTCATCGGCATCCCCGATGAATACCGCGGCGAGACGCCCAAGGCCTTCGTCAAATTGAAAAGCGGCGCCGGCATCAGCGAAGATGAACTTCTCGGCTTTGCCGCAAAAAACCTCAATCCCATCGAGCGCCCCGCGGAAGTTGAATTTCGCGACGAATTACCGAAAACCATGATCGGCAAGCTCTCGAAAAAAGAACTGGTTTCCGAACATCGCCAAAAGCAGGAGGAACTAACGCCATGAAACCCGTAGTCATCGCCGGATATGCCCGGTCGCCCTTCACCCCCGCCTTCAAGGGAGAACTGTCGCGTGTCCGCCCCGATGAAATGGCGTCCCAGGTGATTAGGGGGCTGTTACAACGTACCGGCATCGACCCCGAAAAGATCGAAGACCTGATCGTCGGATGCGCCTTTCCAGAAGGCGAACAGGGTTTCAACATGGCCCGCCTGATAGGCTTCCTCGCCGACCTGCCGCTCTCAGTCGGGGGCGTCACCGTGAACCGGTTCTGTGGGTCCTCCATGCAGGCCATCCATATGGCCGCCGGCGCCATACAAATGGATGCCGGCGAGGCTTTTATCTGCGCCGGCGCCGAATCGATGTCCAGAATCCCAATGACCGGCTTCAACCCGATGCCGCATCCGGACCTCTATGAGCGTTATCCGCAGGCCTATATGGGGATGGGCGAAACGGCGGAAAACCTTGCGGTCAAATACGGCATCGACCGCGAAGAACAAGATGCCTTCGCCGTTGTCAGCCACGGCAAAGCGGCGGTGGCCCAATCATCGGGCCGGCTTGACGATGAAATCGTTGCGATTAAGGCAAAGACCGGAGAAATCGTCGCGGACGGCTGTATCCGCGAAGATACGACGGCGGAAACCCTGGGCGGACTGAACCCGGCGTTCTCCGAGTCCGGCACGGTAACCGCCGGAACGTCTTCACCGCTGACCGATGGCGCGTCAGCGGTTTTGGTAACCACCGAAGACTTCGCCGACAAAAACGGCCTCGAGCCGCTGGCCAAAATCCGGTCGTTCGCCGTTTCCGGCTGCCAGCCCGAAATCATGGGAATCGGCCCGGTGGGATCTTCGAAAAAGGCACTCAAGCGGGCCGGCATTACCGCCGCGGACCTGGACGTCATCGAACTCAATGAGGCGTTCGCGAGCCAGTCCTTGGCCTCGATCCGAGACCTCGGGCTGGACGTTGCCAAAATTAATATCGACGGCGGCGCCTTGGCGCTGGGTCATCCGCTGGGCGCCACCGGGGCGCGCATCACCGGCAAGGCGGCGCAGATTCTAAAACGTGACGGCGGCCGCTATGCCTTGTCGACGCAGTGCATCGGCGGCGGCCAGGGCATCGCCACCGTCCTGGAATCCGTATCATGAGCCCTATCCGCAAGGTCTGCGTCATCGGCGCCGGCGTCATGGGCGCCGGCATCGCCGCCCAGGCCGCCAATGCGGGCGCCGATGTGGTGCTGCTGGATGTCGTCGCCGACGCTGCAAAAGGCGCGATCGAAAAAATGAAGAAGGCCCAACCCGCCGCCTTCATGCACCCCACCGTCGCCAAGCGGATCACCCCGGGCAGTTCGAAAGACGACCTTGCGCTGATCGAAGATTGTGACTGGATTATCGAGGCCATCATCGAGAAACCCGACATCAAGCAAGACCTTTACCGTTCCTTAGGCCCGCACCTGAAGGCGGACGCCATCGTCAGTTCCAACACCTCTACCCTGCCGCTTCGGGTGTTGTCCGAGGGAATGGATGACGATTTGGTTAGGCGCTTTTTCATTACTCATTTTTTTAATCCGCCACGTTACATGCGGCTGTTCGAGATCGTCGCCGGCCCTGACACCGATCCCGCCATGGAATCCCGTGTTCGTGATTTTGCCGACGCGCAGATGGGAAAAAGCGTGGTAACCGCCAAGGACACGCCGGGATTTATCGCCAACCGCATCGGCACCTTCTGGCTGCAGGCGGCGGTCACCGAAGCCTTCGGTCAGGGTATCGGCGTCGAGGAAGCCGATGCCGTGCTCGGGCGCCCCGCCGGGATTCCCCGGACCGGTATTTTCGGGCTTCTCGACCTGGTCGGCCTCGACCTGATGCCGCATATCTTGACCAGCTTCGATGAGGCGCTGCCCGCCGACGACCCCTTTCATTCTCTGGGCAAGGCGCCGGACCTTCTCGCCCGGATGATCGAAGACGGCTACACCGGGCGTAAGGGCAAAGGCGGCTTTTACCGGCTCAACACCGAGGGCGGCGGCAAGATCAAAGAGGTCATCGACCTCAAAACCGGTGAATATGCCCCGGCGCTGCGCCCGAAACCGGCGGCGGCAACGGCGGCCAAGAAAGGCGGGCTCAGGGCAACGCTGGAATTTGATAGCGCCGATGGCCGTTATGCCCGTTCCGTATTAATTCCGACGCTTGCCTATGCCGCCTCCCTGGTGCCGGAAATCGCCGACGATCCCGAGTCCGTCGACCGCGCCATGCGGCTTGGATACAACTGGAAAACTGGACCGTTCGAACTGATCGACAAGCTGGGTCCGGCCTGGCTGGCGGCGGCGATTGCGGACCACGGCTTGAGCGTCCCGCCTCTTCTGGGCGCCGTCGGTGATGGCACGTTTTATCGTGTCCGTGACGGGCAACTACAGCTGTTTTCCGGTACCGATTATGAAAACGTCCGGCGTCCTGACGGCGTGCTGTTGCTGGAAGACGTCAAACGCGCCGGCCCGCCGATTGCGCGGAACATGTCGGCCAGCCTGTGGGATATTGGTGACGGCGTCGCCTGCCTGGAATTCACCTCGAAAATGAATTCGCTGAACCCGTTTATCCTGTGGATGATCGACAAGGCGGTGAAGGAATTACCCGGCCGCGGTTTCAAGGCCCTGGTCATCCACAATGACGCCAGTAATTTTTCCGTCGGCGCCAATATTGCGATGTTGCTGTACGGCGCCAAGTTGCACCTGTGGCCGTTCGTCCGCTGGGTGCTGAAACGCGGTCAGGAAACATTCGCCAGGTTGAAGTACGCCCCCTTCCCCGTCGTCGGCGCGCCGTCCGGCATGGCCCTTGGCGGCGGTTGCGAAGTGCTGCTGCACTGCGACGCCATCGAGGCGCATGCGGAAACCTATATCGGCTTGGTCGAAGCCGGCGTCGGCATCGTTCCCGGCTGGGGCGGCTGCAAGGAACTGTTGGGCCGCTGGTCCGCCTCCAAGGATCGCCCCGGCGGCCCGATGCCGCCGGTAATGAAGGCGTTCGAGCCTATCGCCATGGCCCAGGTCGCCAAGTCGGCGATGGAAGCGAGGGATTTCCTGTTCCTGCGCCCCACCGACAATGTCGTCATGAACCAGGACCGGGTGCTGGCGGCGGCCAAGGCGCGCGCCCTTAAAATGGCCGACGATTATTCGCCGCCCGAACCCTATGAATTACATCTGCCGGGACCGACCGGCCAGACCGCGCTCGACCTCGGTGTGCGGGATTTCATCAATAAGGGCGTCGCCTCGCCCCATGACGGCGTCATCGCCCACCAACTGGCTGGAGTGCTGAGCGGCGGCAACACGGATGCTCTGATTCCGGTTTCCGAAGAGCAACTGTTAAGGCTGGAGAGAGACGCCAACCTCATACTCGCCCGCACGCCAAAGACCAAGGCCCGTGTCGAACAGATGCTGAAGACGGGCAAACCGCTCAGGAACTGAGCAGGAGAGTAACCATGACCACATTGACCTTGATCTTGTTGCTCCTCGGCGCCGGGCTGATCGCCCTGTTCGGTGTTCCGATGATCCGTCGCCCGATCATCTCGGCACCGATAATGAAAATGGTCGGGCGCGCCCTGCCGACGATGGGAGAAACCGAACGGATCGCGCTCGAAGCCGGCACCGTGTGGTGGGACGGCGAATTGTTTTCCGGAAAACCGGATTGGCGCAAGCTGCTCGATTTCGACATCAAGCCGTTGACCGACGAAGAACAGGCTTTCCTCGATGGGCCGTGCGAGGAACTTTGCCGAATGCTCGACGACTGGCAGATCAACCAGGACCGCGACTTAGCCCCTGAGATTTGGTCTTTCATCAAGGACCAGGGGTTTTTCGGCATCATCATCCCCAAGGAATTCGGCGGCTTGGGGTATTCCGCCCACGCCCATTCGGCGGTCGTCGTCAAGCTGTCGAGCCGCAGCGTCACCGCCGCCGTCACCGTCATGGTGCCGAATTCTTTGGGGCCCGGCGAATTGCTGGTGCATTACGGCACCGATGCGCAGAAGAACCACTATCTGCCCCGTCTGGCGCGCGGCGAAGACATCCCGTGCTTCGCCTTGACCGAGCCGGGCGCCGGCAGCGATGCCGCCAATGGCCAGAGCCAAGGCATCGTCTGCAAGGGCATGTGGGACGGCAAAGAGATCACCGGCATCCGCCTGACCTACAACAAGCGCTATATCACCCTGGCGCCGGTGGCCACCGTGATCGGCCTCTCCTTCCGGCTGTTCGACCCGGACCATCTGTTGGGCGAAGAGGAAGATATCGGCATCACCTGTGCGCTGATTCCCCGCGACACGCCGGGCATGGACATCGGCAACCGGCACGACCCGATGGGCGTGCCGTTCCAGAACGGACCCGTTTTCGGCGACGACGTCTTCGTGCCGCTGGATTATATCATCGGCGGGCAGGACGGCGCCGGCAACGGCTGGCGGATGCTGATGGAATCCTTGGCCGCCGGACGCAGCATCTCGCTGCCCTCGCAATCCCTCGGCGCCGCCGAACTCGCCGCCCGCTCGACCAGCGCCTATGCCACCGTGCGCGAACAGTTCGGCATGCCGATCGGCAAGTTCGAAGGCGTTCGCGAACCGCTCGCCCGCATTGCCGGCCATGCCTATTTCATGAATGCCGGACGCCGGCTGGCGTTTGGCGCCGTCGATGCCGGCGAAAAACCATCGGTGATTTCGGCGGTGGTCAAGGCCTACCTGACGGAAGGATCCAGGCTTTGCATCAATGACGCCATGGACATTCATGCCGGTGCGGCGATCTGCCGGGGACCCGAAAATATCTTCACCCGCCCCTACGACGCCATGCCGATCGGCATCACCGTCGAGGGCGCCAACATCCTGACCCGGTCGCTGATCGTTTTCGGCCAGGGCGCGATCCGCTGTCATCCCTTCGTCCTGGATGAGATGCAAGCCGTTCAGGGCGGCGACCTCCGGGCCTTCGACGCCGCTTTCTTCGGCCATATCCGGCACATCGCCAAGAATGCCGCCCGTGCCTTCGCCTTGGGCCTGACCGGCGGCGGCTTGGCATCGTCGCCCACCGGCGGCCTTGAGTCCCGCCATTTCAAGGACCTGGCGCGTTTCTCGGCGGCCTTCGCGCTGATTGCCGATGTCGCGCTCGGGACCCTGGGCGGCGCGCTCAAACGCAAGGAGTATTTGAGCGGCCGTTTGTCGGATGCCTTCGCCTGGATGTTCTTGGCGACGGCGACGTTGAAACATTTCCACGACCAGGGCCGCCCGCAAAACCAATGGGCGCTGCTCGACTGGACCTGCACCCACGCCCTGCTGGAAACCGAGCGCGCGCTTCTGGGCGTTCTGGCCAACCTGCCCAACCGCTTCGCCGCCGGGATGGCGAAACTGCTGACCTTCCCCTTCGGCGCCACCCGGGATGCGCTAACCGACCGCCAAATCGATGCCGTCGCCGAGGCGATTACCACCGACATGAATGTCCGCGACGCCCTGACGGCGGATATCTTCCATCCCGGCCCGGACGATCCCGGATTGGGCGCCCTGGAACATGCCTTCGGGCGCATTCGGGACGCCGCGCCTGCATACGCCAAGCTTGATAAAGCCCGGCGCGACGGACGTCTGGCCAAGGACCAGGTCACCGCCATGACCGCGGTGGCCCTAGGCGAGGGCATCCTCACGAAAACAGAAAGCGAGCTGATTGAGGAAGCCGAACGTCTGCGCGACGCCGTCATCCAAGTCAGCAATTTCGCCCCCGATGAGTACGACCGGTTGCGATGATCAGGGATTGCCAAAAGTCTCAGATCCTCAGCAGACCTTAATCCCACCTTTCGGTTATGTCCGCTTTCAGGGGGTAAGCGGACATAAATCACCCTTCGGAAAAGAGTCCGCTAATAGCCATAAGCGGACATTGCGAGGCCATTGGGTGGGAGCCGTCCACTTCGTCAAAATCGGACAAGCGCGGGGACCGCTAACGACTATTCAAATCGACTCTTTTTCGTCAGGTTCGTTATTATTCTGCGTACCGGATTAGATAATTACGGCCCCGTTAATAAAAACTGCAGCGACGCGTCTTGAAATAGGCGAGGCTAAATAGATGGTGATGTTCGGAAATCCTAAAGATGTCTGACACCCGCCAGTCCACCGCCGGCGACGGTGTTTTGTGGACCATCGCCATCTTCTACGCCGCCCTATGGGTCGCCAAGTTCTTGATCGCCGCCAACCTTGATCTCTTCTACGACGAGGCCACCTACTGGCAGGCGTCCTTGCGTCCCGCCTTCGGCTATACTCAAGCACCGCCAATGACGCCGCTGTTGATCCGGGCAGGGACCCTTGTCTTCGGCGAAACCCTATTCGGCGTCAGATCGATTCATCTTTTTATCGTGGCGGTCCTTCCCTTTGCCATTTATCTGCTGGCCCAGCCGCTGGTGGGACAGCGTGACGCAGTGCTGGCGGCCGGCATTTCTCTGGTCATGCCTATCACCAGCGTCATGGGCGCGGCCTACATGGACCCACCGATGATCTTGTTCACGGTCCTGGCGTTGGCTGCTTTCGAGCGCGCCCGCCGCACGAACGCCATGGCCACCTGGTTGATGGTAGGTGTTTTTTGCGCCTTGGGATTAACCACCCATTACCGGTTCGCCCCCTTCGGCCTTGGCCTGATGGCATATCTGCTGGTCACTCGCAAAGGCCGAAGCCTTTGGCCCAGAAAGGGCCTGTGGATGGCCGCCGGGATCGCCTCCTTGGGCACTTTACCGCTCATCATCTTCAACGTCAGTTACGAGATGGCGTCCTTTCAGTTTCAGGTGGTGGACCGCAATCCCTGGACCTTTCAGGCCAACGGTTTCCTTTTTCCCTTAGAGCAGATGCTGGTAGTGACACCGTTACTGTTCATTGCCCTCATGGGCGCGTTGTTCCACGGCGTGCGCCGGGCGCGAGCGGGAGACGACGCCGCCGCCCTGTTGGTCGCCATTAGCATTGTCTACATAGGCTTTTACGCCGTTCTCGCACCCTTTTCCGATCTTCAGCGAATGCATGTTCACTGGCCCGCCGCCGGTTACATACCGCTTTTTGTTTTTTTGCCGGGCGTTCTTCGCGGGTTCGCCAACACGAGGGCCCGCAGGGTCTTGCGCTGGCTGGTTCCGGGCACCGGTGCCCTGGTCGTTTCCGGCAGCATTTTTTATCTGGCCGCCGCCGCCTGGCCAGCATCACTGTTTCCCGATTTCCTCTATCGCTATGTGCGCCACGACTTGGTCAAATGGTCGTTGCTGA
>DASCOC010000166.1:0-11010 GCA_036011805.1 Rhodospirillales bacterium | reverse complement strand
AGGCCGCTAACGGAAACGCCGTTGGGGTTGTTGATTAAGGTCGCAATTGACATGAGACAGACTTGGGTGCAGGTTCCCCTTGTCGCTGGAATAATCGCCGCTGGCGAGTGGGACAGCGTCTCCCGCCGACACGGCAAGGATGGGTAGCGGTGCAAAAGCCCAAGTTTTTCAATTCGAAACGCCTTTCTTTTACCCTGGCCGCGGGTGTTGTGGTTTTGGGGCTCACCGCCTGTGAAAGCCGCCTGGATTTACGGGGAAATCTGCTTGATCCTGAACGGGTGGTTGAAATCGCGCCTGGCGAACAATCCCGCGACGAGGTGGCGGCTATCCTCGGATCCCCGTCAAGCATAACCCCTTTCGGTAGCGATACCTGGTATTACATTTCCCAACGTACCGAAACCTTTGCTTTTTTGGCTCCCAAAGTCACGGAAAGACAAATCCTGGTGGTCAAGTTTGACAAGGACGGCAGAGTCGCCAAAGTCGATACCCTAGGATTAGAAGCCGGTCAGGTTATTAACCCGATTAAGCGTAAAACCCTGACCCATGGCAATAAAATGACCATCATCGAACAGCTCGTCGGCAATCTTGGACGGTTTAAAGAGGCCAACAAGAAAAAGAGCCAACAACAAAAAGATGAAGACCAGTAGGCAGTTTTCCGCCGGCTTTTGTGCTCCCCTACCCTATGCCAGGATCGCCAACAACAAGATGGCGACGATGTTGATGATCTTGATCATCGGGTTGACGGCCGGGCCGGCGGTGTCCTTGTAGGGATCGCCGACGGTATCGCCGGTGACGGCGGCGTGGTGGGCGTCTGAACCCTTGCCGCCGTAGTTGCCGTCTTCGATGTACTTCTTGGCGTTGTCCCAGGCGCCGCCACCCGACGTCATCGAAATGGCGACGAACAGGCCGGTAACGATGGTGCCCAACAACATCGCGCCCAGCGCCGAGAACGCCGCCGCCTGACCGGCGATGGCGTTAATGGCGAAATACATGATGACCGGGGCGAAGACCGGCAACATCGACGGAATGATCATTTCCTTAATCGCCGTTTTGGTCAGCAGATCGACGCAGGCGGCATAATCCGGTTTACCGGTGCCTTCCATGATGCCGGGGATTTCCTTGAATTGCCGGCGCACCTCGACGACAACCTGGCCACCGGCGCGGCCGACCGCCATCATCCCCATGGACCCGAATAGGAACGGCAGCAGGCCGCCGATAAACAGACCGATGACAACGAACGGATCCTGAAGGTTGAAGGTCACGGTCAATTTCGGGAAATAATGCGAAAGGTCTTCGGTATAAGCGGCAAACAGAACCAGCGCCGCCAGACCGGCCGAGCCGATGGCATACCCCTTGGTCACCGCCTTGGTGGTGTTCCCCACAGCGTCGAGCGCATCCGTGGTCTTGCGCACGTCTTCGGGCAGTTCCGCCATTTCGGCAATGCCGCCGGCGTTGTCGGTGACCGGCCCGAAAGCGTCCAGGGCAACGACGATCCCGGCAAGCGCCAGCATGGTGGTGGCGGCAATGGCCAACCCGAAAAGTCCGGCGCTCAGATAGCTGATAATGATGCCGCCGCAAATCACCAGAACCGGAAGCGCCGTGGCTTCCATCGAAACGGCCAGCCCCTGGATGACATTGGTGCCATGTCCAGTGGTGGAGGCCTTGGCGACGCTTTGAACCGGACGGTAATCGGTGCCGGTGTAATATTCGGTGATCCAGATGATCAGCCCGGTCACGGCCAAGCCGGTCAAGGCGCTGAAGTAGAGGTCGGTGCCCGTCACCATGCGCCCGGCCATGTCATAGCCGGTATCCCAGCCGACCAGCAGGGAAACCACGCCGCCGATCAGGACGGCGGCAATCACGGCGCTGGCGATGAAGCCTTTATAGAGCGCCCCCATGATGCTTTGGCTGGCGCCCAGCTTGACGAAAAAGGTAGCGACGACGGAGCCCACGATACACACCGCCCCGATTACCAGCGGCAGGACCATCATCAGTTCCTGGGCCGGGCCGGTGAAGAAAATGGCACCCAACAACATGGTCGCGACGACGGTAACGGCATAGGTCTCAAACAAATCGGCGGCCATGCCGGCGCAGTCGCCGACGTTGTCGCCGACATTATCGGCAATGGTCGCAGGGTTGCGGGGGTCGTCTTCCGGGATGCCGGCTTCGATCTTGCCGACCAGATCGCCGCCGACGTCGGCGCCCTTGGTGAAGATGCCGCCGCCCAGGCGCGCGAAGATGGAGATCAGCGATGCGCCGAAGCCAAGGGCGACCAGCGCCTCAAGGATGTGGCGCATGCCTTCCGGGGTTCCCGGATCGCCGCTGGACCGGAGGAAGAAGTAGTATCCGGCGACCCCTAACAGCGCCAGGCCGACAACCAGCAGACCGGTCACCGCGCCGGACTTGAAGGCGATATCCAAACCGCCGGCCAGACCCGAAGAACGGGCCGCTTCCGTGGTCCGGACGTTGGCCCGGACCGAGACGTGCATGCCGATGTAGCCCGTCAACCCCGACAGAAAGGCGCCGATGAAGTAACCGATGGCGACCTTGGTCCCCAACATAAACCCAAGCAGAATCCCGATCACGGCGCCGACAATGGCGATGGTCTTGTATTGGCGGGCCAGATAGGCGCTGGCGCCTTCCTGAATGGCAAGGGCGATTTGCTGCATCCGTTCCGTTCCGGTCGGCGCCGCGAGAACCGCCCGGATGGCGTAAACACCGTATAACAGAGAAAGAAGGCAGCTACCGAAAATCAACAAGGACACGTTCGACATGCTTGGGAGACCTTTTCAAGAAATGACCGCGCTTACCGGCGGAATTATGATGATGGGTACCGTTCAGGGTCGATAAAAAAACCCGATCGATATTTGATAAATAATGGGACAACGCCCATCCGGAAATTTCGCCGGGAAAATGCCAGAAGCGGAGCCATAAAGCAACCGCCTTTAAAAGCCGGAAGACGCCCGTCAATTCCGGTCGTGAAACCATTGGCGAATAAACTCAGCGGGCCTGGTTGATGATCGACTGGACCAACACGTTGGAAACCATGTCCTTGCCGAGGACTTTGTTGCTAACCATTTGCAATCGTTGCTTGATAATCAGGACGTCAACGCGTTCCTTTACTTTCAGCAACCTGGGAATGAAGCTGTGCAGGTCGCGGACAAAGGCATCGGTAAGGATCGGCATTTTTTCTTTAATTTCCTCGGCTTTGTCCTCATTGTTGGTTTCCAGCTTGATTAGAATTTGAATAGTGGCCGCGACTCTGTTGCCCCGGAAAATGGGCAGCGCCAATGGATCCATGTCGATGAATACGGTGGCGTCTTTTATGGCCTTGCGGGTGACTTTTTTGATTTCTCCCTTCTTCGGCTTGAAGGGCCCGGTTTCGAGAAATTTCAAAGAACCGATGGTGGCGCCCACCAGCAACAGGAACATCGCGATAAGTAAAAGTAATTTTTTCATCGCGTCCCTGCTGTTTCCTGGGCCGTTTCCAGAGCTGCCGTCACGGTCGTTACCCAGCCCGATTCGGAATCATTATCCCGGCAAATGCTTGCCGAGGAAAGACCCCCCGCGTCTTTCCCACGCCCGGCGGGCTCAGAAATGACGGTAGCCTCCATTTTTTATTGATACCTCGCCGCCGGCCTCATCGACAACGCGGACAGGATTCGCATTGTCGCCGTTGCCAACGATGTTTCCGATTCTGGTCAACGCCAGATCCATCTCCTTGCTCAAGTCTTCGATCCGGGCCACATGGGATGCTGGGCCGGTGAACAATAATTCATAGTCATCGCCGCCGGTGATGGCCGCTTCCACCAAGGCCGGGTCCAAGGCTATCGCCGCGAGGGCGGCGGCGGAAAACGGCACCCGGTCCAAGGTGATGGATGCCCCACCCCCCGAGGCCCGGGCGAGATGCCCCAAGTCGGCCACCAATCCGTCGGAAATATCGATCGCGGCGCTGGCGATCCCGAAAAGCCGCCCGCCCAGCCCTACCCGCGGCTGTGGCCGGTGGTAACGGTCCAAAAGGTAGGCTTCCAAGTTGCTCGGCAATCCGGTGAGTTCTCCGGTCAAGACTTTCAGGCCCAGGGCGGCATCGCCGATGGTGCCCGAAACATAAACATGATCCCCTGCCGCGGCGCCGTTTCTACGCAGTGCCTGGCCATCGGCGACGGTGCCGATGGCGGTTAGGGTGAGCGTCAGCGGACCCTTCGTTGCCACCGTGTCGCCGCCGACGAGGTGAAAGCTGTGTATTTCCTGTTGCCGGCCGAGACCTTCGGCGAAGGCTTCGAAGAATCCGGCGTTCCAATCCCCGTCTTCTGGCAAAGCCAGGGATAGGGTATAGGCCCAGGGCTCGGCGCCCATGGCGGCCAGGTCAGAAAGATTGACGCCGATCAGACGGGCGGCAATGTCCGGGGCGGCTTCATCGGTTGGGAAATGGACGCCGGCACTCAAGCTGTCCGTGGTCACGACCAATTGGCGGCCGGGGGGCGGTTGCAATAAGGCCGCGTCATCGCCGAGACTCAACGCCCCCGGCTCGGCAGCCGCCAGCGGCGCGAAATAGCGGGCGATGATCTCAAATTCATCGGGTTTTTTATCGTTGCCCACCGTTGTTGCTCCGTTAGGGGCCGGGTTTTGATAACGGCTTAACCGTCTTTGGCCCTAAGGTCACGGGCCAGATGATCGAGGACACCGTTGACCATGCGGGTCTCTCCACCCTCAAAAAAAGCATGCGCGACATCCAGGTACTCGGAAATAATGACGGCGGCCGGGATGTTTTTTTTGATCTTCAATTCGTAGGTGCCGGCGCGAAGGATCACCCGCAGCAGGGCTTCCAGCCGGTCAACGGTCCAATCCTCCGACAGCGCGGGGCCGATCAGTCCATCCAGTTCCTCCCGCCCGGCGGAAACGCCGTGTACCAAGTCGTTCAGCCACGCCTGGTCGGGTTCGGTCAGCGATGCGTTGTCACCGTTGTCGGAGCCATCGCCGTCACCCTCGTCATCCCCCTGGCGCCAGCGTTTCTGTAGAAATTCCTCCAAAACAGCATCGACCTCGGCGTTGACCATATCCATTTCGTAAAGCGCCTGGACGGCGACTAACCTGGCCGCGCTGCGTCGGTTTCCGGTAGCGTCTTTGTCCGCGGTTTCGGTCATCGTTGCGCCAGCCGCAGGTCTTTTTTCAGGTCCATCATTCTCAGGCAGGCTTGGGCGGCGTCGGCGCCTTTGTTTCCGCGGCTGATGCCGGCTCGGGCTTCGGCCTGGTCTTTTGTCTCACAGGTTAAAATCCCGAATCCCAGGGCGACGGATTGCTCGACGGAAATGTCCATCAGCGCCCGCGAAACCTCGCGGCAGATATGGTCGTAATGATCGGTCTCGCCCCGGATGACGGTGCCCAGCGCGATAAAGCCGGAATAATTGCTGGTCGCCGAATGGGTCTCCATGGCGCGTAACGCGAAGCGGATGGCGGCGGGAACCTCAAAGGTGCCGGGCACCGCGATCCGGTCATGATCGACACCCGCCTGGTCCAGGGCGGCTATCGCGCCCTTCGCCATTTCATCGGCCAGATCGCTATAAAACCGGGCCTCGACGATCAGAACGCGTGGCTTCTCGGTCATCTCAGGACCCCTTGCCATTGATCGGGCGATGTTTGGCAACGCTCAGCCCATAACCCTCCAGGGCGATCAGCGTCCGTTCGGTGTTGGAAAGGACGATCATGTCCTTGACTCCAAGGTCGAGGAGAATTTGGGCGCCGACGCCGTAATCGCGAAGTTCCGGCCCCGGAGGGGAATCGGGTCCCTTCGAATCTTGGGTTCCATTCCTGGATTTGATCTGATCCGTGAGGCTTGCCTTTAGGGGCTCGCGGATGAGTACCAAAACCCCCTTCTCGGCGGCGCCGATCATTTTCATGGATTTCTGCAACTCGTCGTCCTTGCCGTTATGGATATCACCGAGGACATCATCCAGGACACTGAGAACGTGGACCCGGACCATCACCGGCCCGTTCTTGGACAAATCGCCCTTAACCAGGGCGATGTGTTCGGCATATTCCACCGTGTTGACATAGATAAACATCTTGAAAGAACCAGCCGTGGCTGTTTCGAGCGTAGTTTCGTGGGTCCGTTCGAGAATCTTGTCATGCTTGAGGCGGTAAGCGATCAGATCGGCGATAGTGCCGATTTTGAGGCCATGAAACTGGGCGAATTTTATCAAGTCGGGCATCCGTGCCATGGTGCCGTCCTCGTTCATGATCTCGCAGATCACGCCGGATGGATTGAGCCCGGCGAGCCGTGACACATCAACGGCGGCCTCGGTGTGTCCGGCGCGGACCAGAACGCCACCGTCCCTGGCTTCGAGGGGAAATACATGACCGGGGCTGACGATGTCATCGACGCCCTTGGACGGGTCGATGGCGACGGCGACGGTCCGCGCCCGGTCGGAAGCGGATATTCCGGTGGTCACCCCTTCCCTGGCTTCGATGGAAACGGTAAACGCGGTCTCATGGCGGGAATTATTCCGTTGCGCCATCAACGGCAGGTCCAAATCGCGTAACCGGTCGGCGGTCAAGGTCAGGCAGATCAATCCGCGCCCGTGCTTGGCCATGAAATTGATCGCGTCCGGCGTCGCCATTTGCCCCGGAATAACAAGGTCCCCCTCATTTTCGCGCTCCTGGTCATCGACAAGGATGAACATGCGGCCATTGCTGGCCTCCGTGATGATCTCCTCGATGGATGAGAGGTATTCCGTATAGGACAACGGCTTGGTTCCTTTTATTGATTAGTCCTGTTGAACAAGCCGGGCAACATAGCGCGCCAGCATGTCGATTTCCAGGTTCACCCGCAGGCCGGGCTCAAGCTTGCCCAAGGTGGTATTTTCCAGGGTATGGGGAATGACGTTGATGCCGAATTGATTGCCCGCGACATCGTTGACGGTCAGCGACACGCCGTCGATGGTCACCGATCCCTTGGCCGCGATCATCGGGGACAGCGCGTCGGGGGCCTCAAACTGAATCCGGCGTGAATCTCCTTCCGGTGTCACCGAGATGACCTGGGCGACGCCGTCGACATGGCCGGAGACGATGTGGCCGCCCATTTCGTCCCCGACTTTAAGGGCGCGTTCGAAATTGACGGGTGTTCCTTCGCGCCAGTCGCCAAGCGTTGTCTTGGACAGCGTTTCGGCGGACACGTCGGCGGCGAACCAGCCGTCAACGCCGTCGGCGCCTTTATCAACAACGGTCAGGCAGGCACCCGAGCAGCAAATCGACGCCCCCATATCCACCGACGCCATATCAAACCCGGTGGAAAATTCGAAACGAGTGTCGCCGGAGGCTTGGATGGCCCGAACCTGGCCTAAATCGGTGATGATGCCGGAAAACATGCGCTCTCTTCCTTCGCCTAATTTGCGCGCCGATAGGTTTCAAGGACGTCGTCACCGGCATCGGATATGGAATCGCGGACGAAGGCCGGGGCTTCGGCGATGGCGTCGATGCCGAAGGCGGCGACCGCCCCCCTGCCGTCGCCGCCGATCAGTTTCGGCGACCGGAACCAGGCCAGCCGGTCGGCCAAATCAAGCTTGATCAAGGCGGCGGCGAGATCGCCACCGCTTTCGACAAGCACCCGGGTCAGTCCTCGCCCGCCCAGTTCCAACGCCACGGCTCTTAAATCAGGGCGTCCGTCATCTCCGGCCTCGACCTCGATGACCTCGATTCCCTTGGCGTCCAGGGCTAGGCGTTTGTCTTGATCCGCACTCTTTACGGTCACTACCCAGGTGGGGACGTCGCCGGCGGTTTCGACCAGGGGGCTATCCAAAGGCAGCCGCAAGTTGCTGTCGGCGACGATGCGCAACGGCGATCGGTCCTCCATTCCCGGCAGTCGGCAGGTCAGGGACGGTTGATCGGCAAGGGCGGTGCCGATACCGATCATGATGGCGTCGTTTTCGGCGCGTAGCCCGTGGGCGAAGGCCCGGGCCGGTGCGCCGGTGATCCATTGGCTTTGGCCTTTCGCGGTGGCGACGCGGCCATCCAGCGTGGTCGCGGTTTTCAAGGTGATCATCGGGCGGCCCTGGGTGACCCGCATCAAAAACCCGGCATTGAGATGGCGGGCTTCTTGTTCGCAAGGTCCGGTCAGGGTTTCGATGCCCGCCTCGGCCAAGCGCCGGATGCCGGCGCCTGAAACCCTGGGATCGGGGTCTTCAAGGGCGATGACACAGCGCTTGATGCCGGCGGCAATCAGGGCTTCGGAACAGGGCCCGGTTTCGCCTTGGTGGTCGCAGGGTTCCAGGGTCACGTAGGCGGTTGCGCCCCGGCTCAGGTCGCCGGCCCTGGTCAGCGCCTCAGTTTCCGCATGCGGTCTGCCGTGGATTTGAGTCCAGCCACGGCCGACGACGCGGCCATCCAGGTCTTCGCGCGCCAGCACGCAACCGACCGCCGGATTGGGCCAGACCGAGCCAAGACCACGACGGGCAAGGCCCAGCGCCGCGCGCATGGCCTCATTGTCGCGGTGGGTCGGTTGCGAGGGTTTAGTCGTTATCACTGCCCAGTTTGCCCACAAAAGCCTCGAAATCCTTGGCTTCCCGGAAATTCCGGTAGACCGAGGCAAAGCGGACGAAAGCGACCTGGTCCAATTCGGCAAGGGCCTCCATGACCATTTCGCCGATCACTTTGGTCGGAATTTCATTCTCGCCCAGGGTTTCGAGACGGCGTTGGATTCCATTGGCGATGCGCTCAATGCGGTCTTCGTCAACGGGGCGCTTTCGAAGCGCGATCTTGAGCGAGCGCAATAGCTTTTCGCGGTCGAACGGCATCTTGTCGCCGTCGTTTTTAGTGACCGACAATTCGCGCAGCTGCACCCTCTCGAAGGTGGTGAAGCGGGACGAACAATCCGGGCAAAAGCGCCGTCGGCGGATGGTGGCGTTTTCTTCCGTCGGGCGGGAGTCTTTTACCTGGGTGTCATCGTGGTGGCAAAAAGGACAGCGCATGGGTTCCGTTCCTTGTGTTTTATCCGTATTTATAAACCGGGGCTGTATACGGGGAATTTCCCGCAAAGCGCTAAAACTTGCTCTTCAGCCGCTTTTTCGGCGGCGGAATTGTCGTCCGGGTTGGCCGCCAGGCCGTCCAGAACGTCGCTGATCAGGTTGCCGACCAGCTTGAATTCTTCCGTCCTGAAGCCCCGCGTGGTCGCCGCCGGGGAGCCCAAGCGGATGCCTGACGTGACCATCGGTTTTTCTGGATCAAACGGGATACCGTTCTTGTTGCAGGTCATGCCGGCGCGCTCGAGGCTGGCTTCGGCATCGCGCCCGGTGAGGCCCTTCGGCCTCAAATCAACCAGCATCAAATGGGTGTCGGTGCCGCCCGATACGATGTCGCAGCCCCGTTCCACCAGTACCGCGGCCAGCGCCTTGGCGTTATCGACGACGGCCTGGGAATAGGCCTTGAATTCGGGCCTGAGCGCCTCGCCGAAGGCGACCGCCTTGGCGGCAATGACATGCATCAGCGGGCCGCCCTGGATGCCGGGGAAGACGGCCGAATTGATCTTTTTGGCGAAGTCCTCGTTATTGGTGAGGACCATGCCGCCGCGCGGGCCGCGCAGTGTCTTGTGGGTGGTGGTCGTGGTGATGTCGGCGAACGGCACCGGGCTCGGGTGGTGGCCGGTGGCGACGAGGCCGGCGAAGTGGGCCATGTCGACCAACAACAGCGCGCCGACCTTATCGGCGATGGCGCGGAAGCGTTCGAAATCGAGGATCCGGGGATAGGCCGAGCCGCCGGCGATGATCATCTTCGGGGCGTGTTCTTCGGCCAGGCTTTCGACCTCGTCGAAATCAATCAGGGCGTCTTCCTTGCGCACACCGTATTGGACGGCATTGAACCATTTTCCCGATTGGGCCGGTGGGGCGCCGTGGGTCAAATGCCCGCCGGCGGCCAGCGACAGGCCCATAATGGTATCGCCGGGCTGTAGCAGCGCCATCATCACGGCGCCGTTGGCCTGGCAGCCGGAATGCGGCTGGACGTTGACGAATTCACTGCCGAACAGTTGCTTGGCGCGATCAATGGCCAGGGTCTCGGCGACATCGACGAATTCACAACCGCCGTAATAGCGCCGTCCGGAATAGCCTTCGGCGTATTTGTTGGTCATGACGCCGCCCTGGGCTTCCATGACCGCCGCCGACACGATGTTTTCCGACGCGATCAATTCGATCTGGTTTTGCTGACGGCCCAATTCATTATCAATGGACGTCTTCAGGGCCAGGTCGCGATCGGCCAGGGGTTCGGAGAAAAAGCGTTCCAGTTCTTCGTTACCGTAGGGAGACATGTTTTTTATTATTCCTATTGGGGATCTGAAAGTTTATCGACACGGCGGGAATGCCGTCCGCCGTCTTCGAATTCCGTTTCCAGAAAAACCTTCAAACAGTCGCGGGCGACTTCGGGGCCGATGGTGCGGCCGCCGAAGCAAACGACGTTGGCGTCATTATGTTGGCGCGCCAGGCGGGCGCCCAAGGCGTCATGGACCAGGGCGGCGCGAATTTCTGCATCCCGGTTGGCGGCGATGGAAATGCCGATGCCGCTGCCGCAGATGAGCACGCCGCGCTTGGCCTTGCCCTCCTTCATGGCACCGGCCAGGGCATAGCCGAAGTCCGGATAATCAACGGATTCAAGGCTGTCGGAGCCAAGGTCCAGCACCGTATAGCCGTTTTCCATGAGGTCCTGCTTGAGTTCGTTTTTGAGTTCGAAACCGCCATGGTCGCTGGCGATGGCAATGGTTTCAGATGTCTCTTCTGAGGGCATGGCTGTTGGTTTTTTCCGTCGGATTTGGAGTTGGTGGTATGTTCAGGGGATTAGATACCACATCTCGAATCGCTATGCCAACAAACCACTATCGCTCGGGGTTGGCCCCAAGTGATGTGGTGTCGTTTTTGAGTCCTTTATTCATTGTCAGGCGAAGGGATGATTTCTATGATGGAGCAGAACCTGTGGATGGTTTCGGGCTCAACGGAACCACAAAAAAACAGGCAAAAATTATAACCAGGG
>DASCOC010000165.1:0-6334 GCA_036011805.1 Rhodospirillales bacterium | reverse complement strand
GCCATGGGTTCGACGATTTTCTGGCCAAGCCCATCGCCATTTCGGACTTCATCAAGATCGTCGCCGACTTCATTGATCCAACTCCCTACACCGTCCATTAGAGGCTTTTCGTTTTCGACCGGCCTTTTCCGGCCTTGATCGGCGGTTTCAAGGCGGCTTGAAACGGTGGTAAGGTGCGAAATGCAAAGTTCAACGCGCGCCACCCTGTTTATCAATATCGCTCATTTTGTCGATCACTTCGCCTTGCTGATTTTTCCGACGGCGGTCCTGGTCATGGGCGGCGAATTCGGCGCCGATTATGGCGACCGGATTCTCATCGCCACCGGAAGTTTCCTGGCCTTCGGCGTGCTGTCGTTGCCGGCCGGCTGGCTCGGCGACAAATGGAGCCGCCGTCATATGATGGCGGTCTTTTTTATCGGCATCGGCGCGGCATTGTTTGGGGCCGGACTGGCGACATCGTCGCTATGGCTGATCGTGGCGCTGGGCGCGGTCGGTTGCTTCGGCGCCATCTATCATCCCGTCGGCATGGCGATGCTGGTTTCAGTCGCCGGGACGAGCGGCCGGGTGATCGCCTGGAACGGCGTCTATGGCAACTTAGGGGTAGCCTTCGCCGCCATCACGACCGCCGCCATTTCAGAACAATTCGGCTGGCGGGTGGCGTTCATGGTGCCCGGCGCGATCTTTTTCCTGATCGGCATTAGCTATCATCTTCTGGTTCCGGCGGATGCGGGCGCCGCCGCACCGGCCAAGAAAAAAGCCGCCGCCGACAAACAGGTCATGGATATTCGCCTGGTCGCGCTGATTCTCAGCATTACCGTCGTCGCCGGCGGCTTCACCTTCAATGGCGCCACCATTATTCTGCCGAAATTGGTGATTGAGGAAATTCCCGACCTTGCCTTGACCCCGACCTACGCCGGCCTGGTCGCGACCGGCATTTACATGACCGGCGCGTTGACCCAGGTGATCGTCGGCCGGCTGATCGATCATTTCACCGTTGGCGCCGTATTCGTGACGCTTGCCCTGGGTCAGTCGCTTGGTTTTTTGGGCGTTGCTTATTTAGACGGACAAGCGGCCCTGATGATGGCGGTGCTGGTCCTGTCGGCGGTCTATGGGCAGGTCATCGTCAACGACCTGATTGTCGCCCGCACCGTGCCCGATCAGTTTCGCGCCCGCGCCTTTGCCGCGCGCTATGTTTTAGGCTTTGCCGCCAGTGCATCGGTGGTGCCGATGGTTGGCTGGCTTTATCATCCTGAGTACGGCCTGAAACCCATGTATTTCCTATTGACCGGCTTCGCCGTGGTGATTGCGTTGTCGGCGTTTGCCTATGCCGGTCTGTCGGCACGGAAACCGGCGGTCACGACAGGCTAGCCGCTCATCAATATTAATTATACCGAGGCCTCTATGCCGTTAACGGAATTGCATCATTGCTCCATTCGCACCATCAAGCTGAAAGAAACCAGGGATTTTTATGTCGATATCCTGGGCATGGATGACGGCGAGCGGCCGTCGTTCAAATTCGGCGGCCATTGGCTCTATGTGGAAGGCAAGCCGGTGGTCCACCTGATCGGCATCGACCCCGACAGCCCCGATGGTCTGATCGAATATTTGGGCGATAAGGATCCGAACGCCGGGGACGGCACCGGCGCCGTCGATCACATCGCCTTCAATTCCGTTGACCCGGAAGCCCTTGTAGCGCTGTTGAAGAAGAAAAATCTGCCCTACCGGGAAAAGAAGGTCCCCAACATGAACCTGTTCCAGATTTTCCTGGAAGACCCCAACGGCGTCACCCTTGAAATCAACTACTACGGTGAGGAGTGAACAGGCGTGTGGTATTCCTCGGCCTGAAGTTCCTTTTCGAAATGAAACCTCTTGATGCCGCCGCCGACGGTGCGGTTGGTCTGTTCCTCGGCCACTTCTTCGCCAACCAACCGGTAGCCTTGCGCCTTATAGAGCGCCAAGGCCGCCTCCTGCACCTCCGAGGTGCTCAGCAGGATGCAACGGTAGCCTTCCTCGATGCAGAAATCCTTGAGGTGGGATAACAGCCGGACGCCGATGCCGCGGCGGCGGTAATCGGTATCCACATACATGCGCCGGACTTCGGCTTCGGTGTCGTTCAGGCGTTCGATTCCGGCCATGCCGACGACCGCGCCGGATAAATCGACGACCCAGAATCCGCTGCCGGGGGTGTTCTGATAGTAGTCCGGAATCCGCAGGATTTCCTCATCCAGGACCCTCTGGATGTAGTCATCGAAGGCGGCCGTATTGTCGGGCGGCGCGATATGGCGGTTCCACTCGATAAAGATGGCACTGACGCGATCCTGATCTTCAGGCAGGAAGGGGCGGATGATGAGCGATTCCATGATTGGTCATGCCGAGGGTCTTACCCCTTCAGCTTCTCCCTCAGCAGTTCATTGACCAATTTCGGATTGGCCTTGCCGCCGGTGGCTTTCATGATCTGGCCGACGAACCAGCCGATGGCTTTTTCGTTGCCGCCCTGGAAATCGGCGACCTGGTCCGGGTTGTCGGCAATCACCTGATCGACGGCGGCTTCGATGGCGCCGCTATCGGTGATCTGTTCCAGGCCTTTTTCGGCGACGATGTCCTTGGCCGCCTTGCCGGTTTCGAACATCTCTTCGAACACGTCCTTGGCGATCCGCCCGGAAATGGTGCCGTCACCAATCAGCCCCAAAAGCTCAGCTAAGGCGTCGGCCGACACCGGGCTTTCGGTAATCGACTTGCCGGCCTTGTTCAAGGCCCCGAACAGGTTGCCGGTAACCCAGTTGGCGGCGATTTTGGCGTCATTGCCAACCGCCGCGCCTTCGAAATAGGCCGCGGTTTCCTTATCCGCCACCAGCACCCCGGCGTCATAAGGCGTGAGGCCGAAATCATCGATGAAGCGTTGTTTGGTTTCATCGGGCAGTTCGGGCAAGGCAGCGCGGATGGCCTCGACC
This sequence comes from Rhodospirillales bacterium, assembly GCA_036011805.1. GTDB lineage: Bacteria > Pseudomonadota > Alphaproteobacteria > Rhodospirillales > Casp-alpha2 > Casp-alpha2. The sequence goes on along the minus strand of DASCOC010000165.1, from coordinate 3,383 downwards.
TCGTCCTCCGTCAGCACCACCGGCAACAGGTCCGGGTCGGGGAAATAGCGGTAATCGTGGGCGAATTCCTTCGACCGCATGGACCGGGTTTCGCCCTTGTTGGAATCGTAAAGCCGGGTTTCCTGGACCACCTCTTCGTCGTTGTCGTAGGCCTGCACCTGGCGTTCGGCTTCATGCTCGATGGCCTGCATGACGAAGCGCACGGAATTGAGGTTCTTGATCTCGGTACGGGTGCGCAGTTCCGTCTCGCCGGTCGGTCGCACCGACACATTGACATCGGCGCGCATGGAGCCTTCTTCCATATTGCCGTCGCAGGTGCCCAGGTAGCGCACGATGGAGCGCACCTTGCGCAGGTAAAGGCCGGCCTCTTCGGGGGTGCGCAAGTCGGGTTTCGAGACGATCTCCATCAAGGCGACGCCGGAACGGTTGAGGTCGACGAAGGTCCGCTTCGGGTCCTGGTCGTGCATGGATTTTCCGGCGTCCTGTTCCATGTGCAGACGTTCGATGCCGATTTCCCGTGAGCCCCCATCGGGCATGTCCAGCACCACCGTGCCTTCGCCGACCACCGGTTCGGCGTATTGTGAAATCTGATAGCCCTGGGGCAAGTCGGCATAGAAATAGTTTTTGCGCTCGAACACCGAATGCAGGTTGATCTTGGCCTTTAGCCCGAGGCCTGTTTTGACGGCTTGATGGACGCATTCCTCATTGATCACCGGCAACATCCCCGGCATCGCCGCATCGACCAGCGACACCTGCGTGTTCGGCCCGGCGCCGAACGCGGTGGCGGCGCCGGAGAACAATTTCGATTGGGAAATAATCTGGGCATGAATTTCGAGCCCGATGACGACCTCCCAATCCCCGGTTTTGCCCTCGATGAGGTAACTCATGGGCTGCCTCCCGGTCGGGCTGTAAACCCGGCGGCATCTTCGAGGGACTGCGCCGCGCGCAGCAGCGTTTCCTCGTCAAACGGCTTGGCGATCAAATGCAAGCCCAGCGGCAGGCCGCCCGAGTCCAACCCCGCCGGCACCGAGATTGCCGGCAGCCCCGCCATCGACGCCGGCACCGTGAAGACGTCGTTCAGGTACATGGCGACCGGATCATCCATTTTTTCGCCGATGGCAAAGGCGGCGCTGGGCGCCGTCGGCGTCAACAGCACATCGACGTCCTCGAAGACCTTGCGGAAGTCGTCGGCGATCAGGGTGCGGACCCGTTGCGCCTTGATGTAATAGGCGTCGTAATATCCCGCCGACAGGACATAGGTGCCGATCAGCACGCGGCGGCGGACTTCGTCGCCGAAACCTTCGCCGCGGGTCGCTTCATACATCTCATCCAGGCTGTCGCCGTCGAGGCTGAGGCCGTAGCGGACCCCGTCATACCGCGCCAGGTTGGAAGACGCCTCCGCCGGCGCGACGATATAATAAGCCGGCAGCGCGTATTTGGTATGCGGCAAGGAGACCTCTGCGCATTCGCAGCCCAGGTCTTTCAGCCATTCCATGCCCTGGGCCCACAACGCCTCGATCTCCGGCGGCATGCCGTCGAGCGTGTATTCCTTGGGGATTCCCACCTTCAAGCCTTTCACCCCGGCATCGAGCCCGGCGGCGAAATCGGGAACCGGCATCGGCGCCGACGTCGAATCCTTGGGGTCGTGCCCGGCCATGGCGCCGAGCATATGGGCGGCGTCGGCGACGGAACGGGTCAACGGCCCGGCCTGATCGAGGCTTGAGGCGAAGGCGACGATGCCCCAGCGCGAGCAACGGCCATAGGTGGGCTTTAGCCCGACGATTCCGGAAAACGACGCCGGTTGGCGAATCGAGCCGCCGGTATCGGTGCCGGTGGCGCCGAGCGCAATGCGCGCCGCAACGGCGGCCGCCGATCCCCCCGACGATCCCCCCGGCACCAGGTCCTTATCTTTCCCCTGGCCGTCTTTACCCTTCCACGGGTTTTTCACCGGCCCGTAATAAGAGGTGACGTTGGCGGACCCCATGGCGAATTCATCCAGGTTGGTCTTGCCCAGCATGACCGCGCCTGAGTCCCGCAAATTTGTGGTGACGGTGGATTCGTAAGGCGGCTTGAAACCATCGAGGATGTGCGATCCCGCCGTCGTCAAAATGCCTTCGGTGCAAAACAGATCCTTCACCGCGATCGGGATGCCGTCCATGGCGCCTTCAGCGTCGCCATTGGCGCGCCGCGCATCGGATTGTTTCGCCCGCTCCATGGCAATGTCCGGCGTCGGCGTGATAAAGGCGTTGAGGTCGGCGGCGTTTTCCATGGCGCCTAAGTGGGCGATGGTCAATTCTTCCGAGGTAAAGTCGCCCTTGGCCATGCCTTCGGCGGCGCCGGTGATGGTCAAATCGACAAGCGTGCTCATTCCACCACCTTGGGCACGGTGTAAAAACCGCCCTTGTTCGCGTCGCCGGAAGGAACCTCCGGGGAGGGGGCATTGCCGAGAACATCTTGGGCGCAATCGCCGTCGGAGACCTGATCTGTGCGCCGCGGCCAGGTCATATCGGCGACCGACGTCATCGGCGCGACCCCGTCGGTCTCGACCTCGCTTAACTGCTCAACCCAGCCGATGATGTTCGACAGCTCACCGGCCAAGGGTTCCAGGGCGTCGTCCGGCACCCGGATCCGGGCCAGGAAGGCGATTTTTTTGACGTCGTTTTTATCCAGGGACATCGGCGGCTCCAATTGCGGGCGCGAAGGTAGCCCGGCGCACCCCCGGTTTCAAGACGCGGTCGATTGCCGCCCTCGTCTATTGGCCGGCGGACCCGACGGGCTTCGCCGATTTTTTTATCGCCGGCAGGGGGTCCGGATACTTGGGCATGTTTTTGATAAGATCGGTCCACGCGGCCTTGTTCCAGGCCTGGATCGCCATTTCGACGGTCCCGGTCAGGGCTTGCACGACGGAGGTGGCCTTGGCCTCTTTGGTTTTGGGGATTTTTCCGTATTTTTGGATGCTGACGCCGTCAAAAACGATGCGGTCCTTATCCATGTTGAAAAGGACCGTGGTCGAAAAGATTTCCTCGTAGCCGCCGTCCAGGTCAAGGATGTCGACGTTGATTTGAAAAATCCGTTTTGGCCCCATTAGATAGGGCGCCTCGGTGATGAACATCGGCGTGCGGAATTTGACCTTGCGGGAGCCTGAGCGGCAGTCCCACAAGACATCGTAATCGGCGATCTCGAAGACCTGGCCCTCGACAGCACTTTTGCCTTCGAAGCTGATGATGTAATCGCATTTAGCGTCGCCATTCGGCCCGCCCGACGCCTTGCCGGTCAATTCTTTTTCCAAGGTGCCGTCGATCAGCGGCAGCAATACCTGGTCATAGACAAAGCCGACGTCCTTGCCATTTTCGCGCACCGCCAGCCAGGAGAAGGCGGCCCTG
>DASCOC010000164.1:0-4601 GCA_036011805.1 Rhodospirillales bacterium | reverse complement strand
GAACCTTCTGAGGAATGAAGGCTGCAGCCAACATTTCTCTTGATTTTTCCGATAAAATATGATCTAATTCCTTTAATTAATTTTATTAGGAATTTTAATCTTGCCGATCCTTAACACCAGCAAACGCCGATCCGCCCTTCAATGTACGGCCATCCGACAACCCCATTCCCAAGAAATGACGACAATTGACGACATTCCAGGCCCCGTCACTAAATTATTTTGTTTATTTACAAATGGGTATAAAATTATAGCCCTCAGAAATGACGACTTTCCGACGACTTTTTGACGACACCCGGACGACATTTAGACGACTTCTGGACGGCTCTGTGACGACATTCCGACATTGGCCCCTTGACCTTCCAGTTACTGGAAGCCCATATAATGTTTCCAGCTTACTAGAATGTTGGAACAACAGCCGATGAATACCCAGATTGAACCCGTTGCCGAAGCCCAATCCGAAATTAAATCCATCTCCCTGCCGGTGGCAGGGATGACCTGCGCGTCGTGCGTCGGGCGCGTCGAGAAGGTTCTGGGTGGGCTTGACGGGGTATCAAACGCCAGCGTCAACCTGACCACCGAAAAAGCCAGCGTCGATTACGACCCCGCGAACACCGGCCCCGAAGCCATTGCCGAGGCTATCGAAAAAACCGGGTTTTCGGTTCCGGCAGCGTCCGTGGAACTGTCGGTCGGCGGCATGACCTGCGCGTCCTGTGTGGCCCGGGTTGAACGTGTGATCGGCCAATTGCCCGGCGTGACCACCGCCAACGTCAACTTGGCCACCGAAAGGGCCAGCGTCTCCTTTATCCCCGGCAGCCTGGATGCGGCCGCGATCGCCGCCGCCATCGAACAGGCCGGTTACGAGGCCCATGAGGTCAGCGCCGAAGGCGGCCACCACCATGCCGATTTCCGCGAAGGGGAAGCCAAGGGATACAGAAATAAACTGCTACTGGCGGCCGGGTTTACGGTGCCGCTGTTCCTGATCGCCATGCTCAAAATGGCGCCGGGGGCCGGAGACGTGATGATGGCGATACTGACCGAACGCGGCTGGATGGGGATCGAATTCATCCTGGCGACGCCGGTGGTGTTTTACGTGGGCAGGGGGTTTTATGTATCCGGCTGGGCCGAAGTCAGTCACCTCAATCCCGGCATGAATTCGCTGGTGATGCTTGGCGCCAGCGCCGCTTATTTTTATTCGCTGGCCGCCCTCGTTGCCCCCGGCATCTTTCCCGAAGGCACGGCGACGTCATATTTGGAGGCCGCCGGCGTCATCGTCACCCTGATCCTGCTCGGCCGTTACCTCGAGGCCATCGCCAAGGGACGGACGTCGGAAGCGATCAAGAAACTAATGCAGTTGCAGGCCAAAACCGCCCGCGTGCTCAGGGACGGCATAGAGACGGAAATCCCCATCGAAGAGGTCGTCGCCGGAGACTTGGTCGTGGTCCGGCCCGGCGAACGATTGGCGGTCGATGGCGTCGTTACGGAAGGCTCGAGCTATGTCGATGAATCGATGATTTCCGGTGAGCCGATACCGGTGGAAAAGGGGCCAGGCATTGAGGCCATCGGCGGCACCGTCAACAAAACCGGCGCCTTTACGCTTGAAGCCACCCGCGTCGGCGCCGATACGGTGTTAAGCCAGATCATCCGCATGGTCGAAGAAGCCCAGGGCACCAAACCGCCGATCCAGAAAATGGCCGATCAGATTGCCTCGGTGTTTGTGCCCATCGTTATCGTCGTTGCCGCCGTGACGTTCGGGGTGTGGCTGACCTTAGGGCCTGAGCCGCCGTTGAGCTTCGCCTTCGTCACCGCGGTATCGGTGTTGTTGATCGCGTGCCCGTGCGCCATGGGCCTGGCGACGCCGACGGCGATCATGGTCGGCACCGGCAAGGGCGCAGAGATGGGCGTGCTGTTCCGCAAGGGTACGGCGCTGGAAGTGCTGGCCCGCATCGATGCCATCGTACTCGACAAGACCGGCACCTTGACCCGGGGCCTGCCCGAACTGACCGATTTTGATGCCATCGATTCCGAAAAGACGGATACCCTGCGTCTGGTCGCCGCCGCCGAAGCCAAAAGCGAACATCCCATCGCCGAGGCCATTGTTCAGGGTGCCCGGGAAGAGGGGCTTGATATTCCTTCCACCGACACCTTCAAGGCGGAACCCGGCTTCGGCATCGAGGCGCAAGTCGAGGGCCATAAGGTCCAGGTCGGCGCCGACCGCTATATGGAACGCCTCGGCATCGACCTCTCGTCCGTCGCGGAACGGGCTTTGGGCTTGGGGGAACAGGCGAAAACACCGCTGTACGCCGCCGTCGACGGCAAGCTGGCGGCTATCATTGCCGTCGCCGACGCGCTCAAGGATGGAAGCGTCGAGGCCATCAAGGCGTTGCACGCCCTCGGCATGGAAACGGCCATGCTGACCGGCGACAACCGGCGCACCGCCGATGCCATCGCCGCCGACTTAGGCATCGACCGGGTCTTGGCCGAAGTTCTGCCCGACCAGAAGGCCATTGAGATCAAACGCCTGCAAGGGGAAGGTAAAAAAGTCGCCTTCGTCGGCGACGGCATCAACGACGCGCCGGCGCTGGCCCAGGCCGACGTCGGGATCGCCATCGGCACCGGCACCGATATCGCCATTGAGGCCGGGGACATTGTCCTGATGTCCGGTGACCTCAGGGGCATCGTCAATGCGACGGCGCTGTCCCGGCGCACGCTACGTACAATACGGCTCAATTTTTTCTGGGCCTATGCCTACAACGTGGCGCTGATCCCCATTGCCGCCGGCGTCCTTTATCCACTGATGGGGGTGTTGCTGTCGCCGATGCTGGCCGCCGCCGCCATGAGCTTTTCCAGCATCTTCGTTGTCACCAATTCCCTCCGGTTGCGGGGATTTAAGCCCCAACTTGCGGACACCTGAAAGGAGAAGACCTATGAACATCGGCGCCGCCGCCGAAGCCACCGGCGTTCCTGCCAAGACCATCCGGTACTATGAAAGTATCGGCCTGATCCCGCCGGCGACAAGGGCCGAAAACGGATACAGGCACTACACCGGGTTTGATATCGAAACCCTGAAGTTCATCCAGCGCGCCCGGCGTCTGGGGTTTTCCGTCAAGGACGTCGGCGGCCTTTTGGAGCTTTGGCGCGACAAGGACCGCACCAGCGCCAGCGTCAAGGCGTTGGCGCTCAAACATATTTCCGACGTCGAACAACGGATCCGGGAACTGGACACTATCCGCCGGACGCTGGTCGACCTGACCGACCGGTGCCACGGTGACGACCGGCCGGATTGTCCGATCCTCGATGAGTTCGCCTCGGGGCCGGAAAATGAACGTTAATTGAATGGCGTTAGATGGCCCGCTTACGGCGGTCGACCATGCCAGGTTCTTCTTTGTGGTGACGCCTGCGGTCGGGACCGAAGAAATCCGAGACCCGAATGAAAGGCCGGCGGTTTTCAACCAGGGCACAAATGCGCCCATAAATCGTCTGCGCCGAAACCGGTTTCGCCAGATATTCGGTCATGCCGTTATCCCGGGCGGTGCAAACATGATGGTATTCCGTGTTTGCGGTGCAGATAATGACCGGAACGAAGGGATCGGAACTATCGATGTCCTGGCGGACCTTGGTCAGAAACTTCATCCCGTCCAGGCCTTCGGTCCAATCGCAAAGGATGATATCGACAGGAAACTGCAACAACATTTCCCAGGCGACGTCCGGATCGGGCGTGCTTTGAACCGTCGGCACGCCGAACTCGGAAAAAACATCGGTCAGGAGTCGCCTGATCAACAGATGCTTTTCGAGCACCAAAATGCTCAAGCCCCTAAGGTCATAAGCTTGCATGCTCTCCTCACATTTTTTACTGATTTGGTCCGAGCTCACCAAATCGTTTCTATATATTAATATATACCAGATTTCTTACCAGAAACTGACATAAAACCCCTATATAAAGTCTAGATTTAAAGGCGACATCCGTGACCAGAAGCAACAATAAAAAAGAACCAGGGGAAAGCGCATACCGGCGTCCGCAATTCCGCCTGAACCCTCTTCGTCAGGCCTTCTTCGTCGGTCTAGCCATCGCCGGGATCGGCATCGGCTATGGCCTTGGATTCGTGATGAAAGACCCACCTCCGCCGGCGCCGGCCAAGGAAACCGCACAACCCGCCCCTGAACAAAAGCCGGAAGCGCCTCGTGCTTATGAGGGGCCCCTGCGTCAGGACATTATCGAAACCGCCGTCATCGTTGTCGAAATGGCGGCCAAGAATACCGCCAGAGAATTACCGCCGGTGACGGTGATCACCAAAGCGCCCCAGGAACAGACACCGGAAGCCGAGCCAATTCCCGAAGCCACGGCGCTGCTCAGGCCCACGCCTGAACCAACGGCTGATTCCGCGCCTGATTCCCCCGTTGAACCCGTCGTTGAACCCCCCGTTGAACCCGTTGTTGAACCCGTCGCCGAACCGGCCCCCAAACAAGTTGCCGCCGCCACGCCCAAGGCGTTTGGCAGGATGCCTAAAATCGCCATCGTCATTGATGATCTTGGTATCGACAAACCCAGGACGGCCCGCACCATCAAACTACGCGCGCCGTTGACCCTATCATTCATGAGTTAT
>DASCOC010000163.1:0-4162 GCA_036011805.1 Rhodospirillales bacterium | reverse complement strand
CTGAAAATAAGCAATCTTCAAAATGAAAATGTAGCCATTCAATGGGAACGCTTTAAGCTCGGTGCGATTCAGCTTTTACTCTATCCAGGCGGCTATGGAGCAAAACCGGAAAGAGCGTTGATATTCATTTTCGGGGGATGGATCTTTTTCGGTGGTATTTACTGGATGTACAGTCAGCAACGGCGTTGCTTCACTCGTCATCATTTGTCTTCTGAACAATCATCTTTCTTGTCGGGTGGTAGGCATCTTCCAGATGTACCTACTTACGGTTTTCAGTCATTGGATAGCAAAAGGAATCCGGGAAAATTCACTGTTTGGCGCTACAGCCTAGACACCATTTTGCCGGTCATTAACCTCCACGCCTATGACCGTTTTGTAATCGATAAAATGGAGTGGCGATGGATTCCCGCCCTTCAACATTTCCTCGGCTGGTGGTGGCTGACCGTCTTCCTTGCCTCTGCCGCAATCCTATAAATCATGGGCTTTCCCCCCCTCACCCCCGCCGGTCCGTGGCGCGGGGGTCGAGCGCATCCTGCAGCCCGTCGCCGAGGAAATTAAAGGCGATCACGGTGACGAAGATCATGACGCCGGGATAAAACGCCAGCGCCGGCGCGTCCCAGATCAACTCCTGGGCGTTGGTGAGCAGGTTGCCCCAGCTCGGGATCGGCGGCTGGATGCCGAGGCCTAAGAAGCTCAGCACCGATTCCAGCAATATCACATTGCCCACCGACAGCGTCGTCGCGACGATGATCGGCGAGGCCAGGTTGGGCAGGATGTGGACAGTCATGATCCGCCACGCCGATGCCCCTTGCGCCTCGGCGGCGCGGACGAAGTCGCGTTCCCGTAATGATAGTGCCGAGCCGCGGACCAGCCGCGCCACCGTCGTCCAGCCGACCAGGGCGACGATGACAACGATGCGGTAAAGGCTGATGTTTTCCGAGGATGCCAGGGCGTCGGGCAGCCCCAGCTTGTTCAGGTCCAACGCCGCCAGCACGATCAACAGCGGCAACAGCGGCAGCGCGATGACGCCGTCGGTGAACCGCATCAGCAGCGCGTCGAGGCGGCCGCCGAAATAGCCGGCCAGGATTCCGATCAGGGTGCCGATCACCGCCGCCGCGACCGCCGCGGTCAGGCCGACGAACAGCGAGATCCGCCCGCCATAAAGCAACCGGACCAGGGTATCGCGGCCGATTTCATCGGTGCCGAGCGGATGGCTCAGCGACGGCGCTTGGAATCGGTTGAATAAATTCACGGCCTCGCCGTCACTGCCGATCAGGCTGGCGGCCAACGGCGCCAACATTGCCAACACCGCCAGCACCGCCAGCACGCCGGCGCTAAAGACGGCGAGGCGGTGCTTGAGGAAGCGCCGCCAGGTCAGCGCCCACATGCTTTCGCCCTTGATCTCAGGTGTCGATAGCGCCGTCATTGGCTGACCTCGCGGAAGGAGACCCGGGGGTCGAGCCACACATAGGCGACGTCGGCAAGGAAGTTGCCGATCAGTGTCAACACCGTCGCCAGCAACAGGGCGATCAGCGCCAGGTTGAAATCGTTGCCCATGATGGCGTCGAAAATCAGCCGCCCCATGCCGGGCCAGGCGAAAATGGTTTCGGTAATCAGGGCGCCGGAAAACAAATAGCCGAAATCCAGCGCGATAATGGTGACCACCGGGATCATCGCGTTCCTGAGCGCGTGACCGAACAGCACCCGGGCCTCGCTGGCGCCGGTGGCCCGGGCGGTGCGGATGTAATCCTGGCGCAGCGTCTCGATCATGGCGGCGCGCATGTAGCGCGTGTGGCCGCCGATCGAGGCGATGGTCAGGCTGGCCACCGGCAACACCAGATAGCGGCCGCTGTCCCAGATGCCTTCGGTGCCGATTTTGCCGAGGCCGCCGGCCGGCAGCACGCCCAAGATCACCGCGAAGACGATAATCAGCATCAGCGCCAACCAGAACGGCGGCACCGAGATGCCGGAGAACGCCGCCATGTTGATGGCGTAATCGAGCTTCGAATATGGCTTATAGGCGGCGGCGATGCCGGCCGGCAGGGCGATTGCCAACGCCAGGCCGAAGCTCAACCCTAACAGGGTCACTGTATTGCCGATGGCCGGGACCAAAACCTCCATCACCGGGCGCGCATGCAGTCGCGAAAAGCCGAAGTCGCCGCCGAGCGCCGCCGTTAGCCAGTGGCCGTAGCGCTCCAATATCGGCTGGTCGAGGCCGTACAATTCCCGCAGGCGGGCGGCGTCCTCGGGCGTGACCTTGGGGTCGGCGGTGATCATCAGGTCGATGGGGTCGCCCGGCATCAAACCGATCAGCGCGTAGATCACGAATGACATCACCACCAAAACCAGCGCCGATTGCCATAGCCGGTGGAAGAGGAAGTGGAGCATGGCTTAAAATCTATCCGCTGGCGGGCCGGGGGCAAAGCGGAGAGTTGGAAAAACCGGCCAGCCTTGTCGGAGGGGGCGGCGGTCTCCTATGATATCCGGCGATATTGTGAAATTCACATCCTGGGGGGCCCGATGGCCGAGAAATATCACCTTATTAGTTCCTACACCTGTCCTTGGGTGCAGCGATCCGTGATCACCATGCGGGCCAAGGGCGTCGAATTTGACGTCACCTACATCAACCTGCAGGACAAACCGGATTGGTTCCTGGAAATTTCGCCGCACGGCAAAGTGCCGGTGCTCAAGGTCGACGATCAGGTGCTGTTCGAATCCAACGCCATCGCCGAATATCTCGACGAGATGATTGAGCCGAGACTGCATCCGGCCGATCCGGTGAAGCGGGCCCGCAATCGTGCCTGGACCGATTTCCTGACCACCTTCGTTTTCGGTCCCGGCCTGAATAACGTCACCTATTGCAAATCCAAGGAGGAATTGCCGGAAGCGTTGGACATTGCGAGGCAGCGGTTGTCGCGCCTGGAAGAGGCGATCGCCAAGGAACGCGGCAATGACGGGCCGTATTTCAACGGCGACAGCCTGTGCCTGGTCGATGCCGCTTATGGTCCTTTCCTGCAGCGCTTTTCGATTTCGGAGAAGGTGCTGCAGGCCGGGCTGCTCGACGACTTCCCCCTGGTTCACGCCTGGTCCGACGCGCTGTTGGCGAACGACACCGTGACCGGCGCTGTGGCGCCTAACTTCCCCGAGGAGTTTGAGGCGAACCTGGAGCGGCGCGGCACCTACGCCTGGGCGCTGATGACCGCCGACGCCGCGGCCGAATAGGAGATCACCATGGCAGACAGCAGACCCGCAGCACTGATTACCGGTTCCGGGCGCAATATTGGACGCGCCTGCGCCAAGGAATTGGCCGAAGCCGGCTTCAATATCGTTGTCAACGGCTCAAGCGATAAAGGCGCCTGTGAGCGCGTCGCCGATGAAGTTCGCGTCCTTGGCACCGATGCGACAATCGCCATGGCCGATATTGGCGATCAATCGGCCCTAAACACCATGGTCGAAACGGCGTTGCAGGCATACGGGCGGATCGACGTATTAATCAACAATGCCGCGACCCGCCCCGCATCCGGCTTTCTTGAAATGTCGGATGACGACCTGGCCCGCGTCATGAATGTCAATTTCTATGCGGCGGTTTGGCTGTCGCGCGCGTTCCTGCCCGGGATGGTCGAAAATGGCTGGGGGCGGATCGTCAATTTCTCCGGCATGAATTCGCTACAGGGCTACGCCGGACGCCCGCATGTGTCGACTTCCAAACATGCCAGTTGGGGGCTGGTCAAGTCGCTGGCGCGTGAGTTCGGCCCGAAAGGGGTGACCGTAAACATGATCTCGCCGGGCACCATTCCCGACGAAGATGAGGATATCTCGCAATCGAGTCGGATGCAGGATTTACTCGAAAAAAATCCCGTTGGCCGGCTCGGCACGCCCGCCGACATCGCCGCCATGGTCGGGCATCTGTGCTCGGAAAAAGGCGGGTTCATCAATGGCCAACTGTTGCAGGTTAACGGCGGGGTGGTTGGCTGAGGCGCAGCCTTGTTGGTTCCCGTCCTCGCCCCAATGTCCGCTTAACCCCCCAAAGCAGATGGGGTGGATGGCTCCCGCTCCCGGCATCGCAATGTGCCAAAGTGTGGTTGTCATTATGCAACCACGAGCAAAAGGAGCCATCCGCCATGAATGTTACCACTGTCGGCCTCGATCTGGCCAAGAACGT